>CBDTVS010000282.1:0-3436 GCA_965364245.1 uncultured Gammaproteobacteria bacterium
GCCGCGCCGCCTCGACCGCCAGGCCCTGCCCATTTCTCTCGTTGCGTTTCGAGTCGCCCATCGCCATCAATTCTAGAACAAGCAGGTCCCCGCCGGTGCGCGGCGAGCGTACGCCATGACCATCGGGTGCTCAAGCAGGGCACTGGCCTCATGCGCCCGATTGGACACGCCTGGGCCGGCCCGGTTCAACGGGACCGAAAGTGGGGATTTCGGGGAGGGATGGCGGCCGGGCACCCGTACGGGCGCCCGGCCGCGCGGATCACATGTGGGCGACGACGGCGTCGCCGAAACCGGAGGCGCTCATCAGCGTCGCGCCCTCCATCAGGCGCTCGAGGTCGTAGGTGACCTGCTTGCTGGAGATCGCACCACCCATGCCCTTGACGACCAGGTCGGCCGCCTCGCTCCAGCCCAGGTGGCGGAGCATCATCTCGGCAGAGAGGATCAGCGAACCGGGGTTGACCTTGTCCTGGCCGGCGTACTTCGGCGCCGTGCCGTGGGTCGCCTCGAACATCGCCACGGTGTCGGAGAGGTTGGCGCCCGGCGCGATGCCGATACCACCCACCTCGGCGGCCAGCGCGTCGGAGATGTAGTCGCCGTTGAGGTTCAGCGTGGCGATGACGTCGTACTCGTCGGGACGCAGCAGGATCTGCTGCAGGAACGCATCGGCGATGACGTCCTTGACCACGATCTCCTTGCCGCTCTTCGGGCTCTTGAAGCTGCACCACGGACCGCCACCCATCTCGGCGGCGCCGAACTCGTTCTTGGCCAGGGCGTAGCCCCAGTCGCGGAAGCCACCCTCGGTGAACTTCATGATGTTGCCCTTGTGCACCAGCGTCACCGAGTCGCGGTCGTTGTCGATCGCGTACTGGATCGCCTTGCGCACCAGGCGCTCGGTGCCCTCACGGGAGACCGGCTTGATGCCGATGCCCGAGCTGCCCGGGAAGCGGATCTTGGTCACGCCCATCTCGTTCTGCAGGAAGTCGATGACCTTCTTGACCTCGGCGCTGCCCTCTTCCCACTCGACCCCGGCGTAGATGTCCTCGGAGTTCTCGCGGAAGATCACCATGTCGACCTTCTCCGGCGCCTTGACCGGGCTCGGCGTGCCGGCGTAGTAGCGCACCGGGCGCAGGCAGACGTAGAGGTCGAGCTGCTGGCGCAGCGCGACGTTGAGCGAGCGGATGCCGCCACCGACCGGCGTGGTCAGCGGGCCCTTGATCGAGACCACGTAGTCGCGGACCGCCTCGAGGGTCTCGTTGGGGAGCCAGGTGTCCGGGGCGTAGACCTTGGTGGCCTTCTCACCGGCGTAGACCTCCATCCAGGAGATCTTGCGCTGGCCGCCGTAGGCCTTCTCGACGGCCGCGTCGGTGACCTTGATCATCACCGGCGAGACGTCGACGCCGATGCCGTCACCCTCGATGAACGGGATGATCGGCTGATCGGGCACGCTCAGCGAGTGGTCGGCATTGACGGTGATTTTCTCGCCCGTGGTGGGCACGACGATCTTTTCGTAACTCATGGCAGGAACCCCCGGTGGTTTGTGCGGCGGTAGGGAAAATTGAAGCCGCAAATTCTACACTTTCTAATACACAAAATCTATAGGTGCCATAATGAACCGTTATGGCGAACCGGCCTGCCGTCTACCCGAAGCGGAGACGCGGAGCCGTGTTCGGCGCTGTGCTATGTTCGCCGCGATGCACCATTCCCGACCCGAGTTGCCTTGAGTGGACGCTTGCCCGTCGTCGTCCACGCCACGCCCGGCCACTCTCCTGGTCACGTGAGCCGTGGCTGAGGAGACGGTCATGGTCGGCCTCTCGGGCGGCGTCGACTCGTCGGTCGCCGCGCTGCTGCTGCAGCGGGACGGCATCCCGGTCGAAGCGCTGTTCATGAAGAACTGGGAGGAGGACGACGACGCCGACTACTGCGCGGCCGCCGTCGACCTCGCCGATGCCGAGGCGGTCGCCACGGCGCTCGGCATTCCCCTGCACGCGGTCAACTTCGCCCACGATTACTGGGAGCGGGTCTTCGAGCACTTCCTCGCTGAGTACCGGGCCGGGCGCACGCCGAATCCGGACATCCTGTGCAATCGCGAGATCAAATTCCGCGCCTTTCTCGACCACGCCCTGGCCCACGGCGCGGCGGCCATCGCGACCGGTCACTACGCGCGCACCGCGCACCGCGACGGGCGCTGGCGGCTGCTACGCGGGTACGACGCGGACAAGGATCAGAGCTACTTCCTACACGCCCTCGACCAGCAGCAGCTGGCGCATGCGCGGTTCCCGGTCGGCGAGCTGGACAAACCGGTCGTGCGCCGACTCGCCCGCGAGGCCGGCCTGGCGACCCACGACCGCCGCGACAGCACCGGTATCTGCTTCATCGGCGAGCGCCGCTTCAAGGACTTCCTGATGCGTTTCCTGCCGGCGCAGCCCGGGACCATTATCGACCCCGAGGGTGTCGAGCTCGGTCGCCACGACGGCCTGATGTACTACACCCTCGGCCAGCGTCACGGCCTCGGCATTGGCGGTCGCCGGGAGGCTGGCGGGGAACCCTGGTACGTCGTCGACAAGCGTCTCGAGACCAACGAACTGGTAGTCGCCCAGGGCCACGATCACCCGCTGCTGATGAGCGCCGGCCTCGAGGCCAGCCAGGCGCACTGGATCGCCGGGCGGCCGGAGCTGCCGATGGCCTGCACCGCCAAGGTCCGCTACCGCATGCGCGACGTCGCCTGCCGGGTCGAGGCACTCGCGGACCACCGCCTGCGGGTACGCTTCGCCGCTCCCCAGCGGGCCGTCACCCCGGGCCAGTCGGTGGTGTTCTATGCTGGCGAAGAGTGCCTCGGTGGCGCCGTGATCGAACAGCGACAAAATCAATAAAATACATTAAATATATTACATATAATGCTGAATAATATTGAAAATAGAGTCGTAGCCCTGGCCGGCGTCCTGCAGGCCGCGCACCTGGCGAACCGTACCGCGCAGCACGGACTCGCCGACCAGTCCGCGCTCGAGGCGAGCCTGGGCAGCATCCTCAGGATCGACGCGGAATCGACCCGCGAGGTGTTCGGCGGGCTGGCCGGGGTCGAGGCCGGGCTGCGTCAGATCGAGCAGCAGATCGGCCGCCAGCGCGACCCGCTCGAACAGCGCTACGTCATCAACCTGCTGCAACTCGAGCCGCGCCTGCGCGCCCGCCCCGACCTGCTCGAGCGCATTCGCGAAGGGGTGCGCCAGGCCGGGGAACTCGCCGCGGAGCGTCCGTTGACCGGCGACGAGGTGGTGGCCTGTCTCGCCGAGACCTACAGCGAGACGGTCAGCACGCTGAGCCCGCGCATCATGGTCACGGGCGAACCCAACCTGCTGAACCGGCCGGAGATCGCCAACCGGATCCGCGCGCTGCTGCTCGCCGGGGTGCGCGCCGCAGTGCTGTGGCACCAGTGCGGCGG
>CBDTVS010000283.1:0-3422 GCA_965364245.1 uncultured Gammaproteobacteria bacterium
GCCACTCTTCTGGCGCACGATCTGGATGAGCATCCTGATCACCTTCTTCACCCTGTTGCTCGGCTACCCGATCGCCTTCCTGTTGGCGACCTTGCCCTCCAAGCACTCGAACCTGCTGATGATCCTGGTGTTGCTCCCGTTCTGGACCTCGCTGCTGGTGCGGACCACGACCTGGATCGCGATGCTGCAGACCCAGGGTGTTCTCAACGACATGCTGGTCTGGATCGGGTTGCTCAGCGAGGACGGGCGCCTGCAGATGATGCACAACAAGATGGGCACGTTCGTGGCCATGACCCACATCCTGCTGCCGTTCATGATCCTGCCGCTCTACTCGGTGATGAAGACCATCCCGCCCTCGTTCATGCGCGCTGCGCGCTCCCTGGGTGCCACGGGGCCGGTCGCGTTCTGGCGTGTCTACGTCCCGCAGACGATCCCCGGTATCGGTGCGGGCGGCATCCTGGTGTTCATCCTGTCGATCGGCTACTACATCACGCCGGCGCTGGTTGGTGGCCAGTCGGGCATCTTCATCACCAACTTCATCGCCTACCACATGCAGACCTCGCTGAACTGGGGGCTGGCGGCGGCGATCGGCTCGATCCTGCTGTTCCTGGTGCTTGCGCTGTACCTGATCTACAACCGCCTGATCGGCGTAGACAACATGAAGCTCGGATAGGACGAGACGATGGCTCTACCCGCATACGCCACCCCGCTCGAGAGAATCTGGCACGTCCTGTTCAGGATCATCTGCGGGCTGATCTTCCTGTTCCTGATCGGGCCGATCTTCGTGATCGTGCCGTTGTCGTTCAACGCCGAGCCCTATTTCACCTTCACCCCGCAGATGCTGGCCCTGGACCCGGATGGCTACTCGCTGCGCTGGTACGTCGATTTCTTCCAGTCGGATGAATGGATCCGCGCGATCCGCAACAGCTTCATCGTCGCCATCTTCTCGACCCTGCTGGCCACGGTGCTCGGCACCATCGCCGCACTCGGGCTGTCGAGCCGCTACATGCCGTACGGCCCGCTGATCATGGGCATCATGATCTCGCCGATGGTCGTGCCGCTGATCATCTCGGCCGCGGCGATGTTCTTCTTCTACTCGGACCTCGGCCTGTCACAGACCTTCCTCGGTGTGATCCTCGCGCATACCGCGCTCGGCATCCCGTTCGTGGTCATCACGGTCACCGCGACGCTGTCGGGCTTCGACCGTTCACTGGTGCGGGCGGCGCACAGTCTCGGCGCCACGCCGACCACCACCTTCTTCCGCGTCGTGCTCCCGCTGGTTCTGCCGGGCGTGATCTCCGGCGCGCTGTTCGCGTTCATCACCTCGTTCGATGAGGTGGTGGTGGTGCTGTTTCTCGCCGGGCCGGAACAGCGTACGATCCCGATCCAGATGTGGTCGGGCATCCGCGAGCAGATCAGCCCGACCATCCTCGCGGTCGCCTCGATGCTGGTCGCGATCTCGATCCTGCTGCTGACCGTCCTCGAATTGCTGCGCCGGCGCACCGAGCGACTGCGTGGCATCACCGGCTAGCCGGTCGCGGTCGCACTGAGAAGCCCGGAGACCCCCGATGGAAGCGTTAGCATGGATTCTCTTTGCCGGCATCGTGATCGGCCTGGGCATCTGGGTCCAATCGCGCTGGCTGACGCGCAAGCGGCCGGGCAAGGACCAGATCGACAACTGAGACCACGCGGCGGACGTGATGCGTACGCATTCCGGGTCTGCGCGATCGAAGTGTCCCGGACATCAGTTCAAATCGATGGAGTAGCGCGGTAAGCTGCCCGCGCCCGGGGCTGGCCCGGGAGTGCGATTCGATCCGGGGAGCGCCAGATGAGCAAGTCGTCCGTCACCATCTACCACAACCCGCGTTGCAGCAAGTCACGCCAGACCCTGGCGCTGCTCGAGGAACGCGGCATCGAGCCGCAGGTGGTCGAGTACCTCGATACCCCGCCAGACGCGGCAACCCTGCGTACGGTGCTGGACAAGCTGGGCCTCGGGCCGCGCGACATCATGCGCCGCAAGGAAGCCAAGGAGGCCGGCATCGCCGACCTCGACGGCGATGCGCTGATCGAGGCGCTGGTCGCCAACCCGATCGCCATCGAGCGTCCGATCGTGGTCAAGGGCGGCAAGGCGCGGCTCGGTCGCCCGCCCGAGCAGGTGCTCGAGATCCTCTGAAACGAGAGACAAGGACGCCGTGGCGCGGTCGGCTATGATGCCGAGATGAGCGTTGTCCGCTACCTGCTCTGGTACCCGCTCACGCTGGTCTTGCTCGCGCTTCTCGCGCCGCTGCTGATCGGTTTCGTTCTCTTCGTCAGCATCACGCTGCTGCCGTTCCTGCTCTGGCTCTGGTCCCCGTTTTCGAGGGCTTCCGGGGCGGAACGTCTTGAGGCCACCCTCAGCCTGTTCGTCTACTGGACCTACCTCCTGCCGGTCCTGATGATCCTGCGCGGGTCGGTGGTGCTGGTCTATGCGCTCTTTCCTGAGGTGCTGCAGTTTATCGATACGCCGCTAATGGCCACGCTCGGACCGGAAGGGCTGGCAAGTGCCGACCTGGCGCTGGTCTGGATTGGTGGCGGCATGCTGCTGTTGATCACGCTGCAGGACACGCTCTGGCGAATCGGCCAGGTGCGCCAACTCGACGCTCTGCCGTTCACGCCACTGCGCTCGGCGCCGGTCGGTCTGGTCAAGGTGCGGGGGCGGGCGCAGGTGCTCGATCCTGCGACCCCGGGGGAGCCGATCCTCAGCCATGTTCTGCGCCCCGGCGAGGGAGGCAACGACGAGGTGGAAGGCCCGGTGTTCCGCCTCGTGGACGACGATGGTGGAATCCTCGTCGACGCCAGTGGCGCACGCTTCAGCAGCGACATCGCTCGCAGGCCCGAGATGACCGGCGCCGGCGAGTACGCGTCGCTGTTCGAGAACACCATCGGCAACCGCGTCTGTGAGGTGCTGTTACCGACGCACGCGCAGCAGAGGGACGGGGGCGTGAGCTGGCACACGCTCCGGGAGGGCGACACGGTCACGCTGCTCGGCATCGCACAGCCCTTGACGCGCGAGGAGGCCGGGAAACTCGGCGTCGCGCCGGATTCGCTGGTGATCCGTCCGCGGCGTGGGCTCTTCGGCGACCGCTACCACGACGTCTTCATCCTCTCCAACGACCCCCGGGAGCGACCCCTGCGACGCCACTTCATGCAGGGCGCGCTCTACGGCTGGCTGTTCACGGGCTTCGGCCTGCTGGTCGCGCTCGGATACGGCGCGCTGGCATGGCGCGGGCTCGACGACTTCGAGGCCGCGTACGGCTACGCGCCGCCATCGGTCGACGCGGTGGTTGAGGCGCCGGCGCCCGAGGTGCCGCTGCGCGAGCGGACGATCCGCACCCCGCAGACGCCGGGCGAGGTGACTGTCGCCGAGCTGCTCGAGCTGCTGC
>CBDTVS010000284.1:0-3413 GCA_965364245.1 uncultured Gammaproteobacteria bacterium
GGCATGCTGCTGATGCAGAACCCGCTGCTGCTGCTGGTCGATGAGCCGGTCGCCGGCATGACCGGCGAGGAGATGGAACACACCGCGGAACTGCTCAAGCACCTCGCCGGCGAGCGCTCGGTGGTGGTGGTCGAGCACGACATGGACTTCGTGCGCTCGATCGCCGAGAAGGTCACGGTGCTGCACCAGGGCGCGGTGCTCGCCGAGGGCAGCATGGACGAGGTGCAGAACGACCCGCGGGTCGTGGAGGTGTACCTCGGTGAGTGAGCCCCAAGTGAACGAAGCCATGCTCGATATCGCCGGCCTGAACCACTACTACGGCGAGAGCCACACGCTGCGCGACCTCGACCTGGCGGTGCCGGTGGGCGAGATCACCTGCCTGATGGGGCGCAACGGCGTCGGCAAGACCACGCTGCTCGACTGCGTGATGGGCCTGCACGCGCCGCGCTCGGGCCAGATCAGCTACGCCGGCGGTGACCTGCGCCGCCAGGGCGCCGAGAAACGCGCCCGGCTCGGCATCGGCTACGTGCCGCAGGGACGCCAGATCTTCCCACTGCTGACCGTCGCCGAGAACCTGCAAGTCGGCCTGCCCGCGCGGCGCGACAAGGTGCGCAAGGTGCCGGAGTTCCTGTTCGAGCTGTTCCCGGTGCTGAAGTCGATGCTCGACCGGCGCGGCGGCGACCTCTCGGGCGGCCAGCAGCAGCAGTTGGCGATCGCCCGCGCGCTGGTGCTCGACCCGCAGCTGCTGATCCTCGACGAGCCGACCGAGGGCATCCAGCCCAACATCGTCCACGAGATCGGCGACCTGCTGCGCAAGCTCAACGCCGAGCACGGCCTGACCGTGCTGGTGGTCGAGCAGAAGCTGCCGTTCGCGCGCCGCGTCGCCGACCGCTTCGCGATCATGGATCGCGGCAGTGTCGTCGCCGACGGTGCGATGGGCGCACTCGACGACGCGCTGGTGCGCGAATACCTGACGGTGTGAACGTGGCCGTCGCCGCATACGATCTCGCGAACGACGCCGGCTGGCACGCGCGCCTGGCGCTGCGTTTCGCAAGACGCAGTGCGGCGACGCGACTGGTGGCGCGCGAGCACCACGGACCGCTCGCGGTGCAGCGCACCTTCCAGGCCGCCGACGGCAGCTGCCACGCTTACCTGCTGCATCCACCCGGCGGCGTGGTCGGTGGCGACCGGCTCGAGATCGACGTCGCGGTCGAGTCCGGCGCGCGCACGCTCGCCACCTCGCCCGGCGCGGCCAAGTTCTACCGCAGCGCCGGACCGCGCGCCCACCAGGCGATCCGCCTCGCGGTCGAGGGTGACGGACGTCTCGACTGGCTGCCGCAGGAGACCATCGTCTTCGCCGGCGCCAACGTCGCTAGCACCACCCGCGTGAATCTCGCGGCCGACGCGCACCACTGCGGCTGGGAGATCCTCTGCCTCGGCCGCCCCGGCAGCGGGGCACCCTTCGATGCCGGCCGCTGGGATGCGCGCCTCGCCATCGACCGCGATGGCCGCCCACTGCTGCGCGAACGCCTCGACGTCACCGCCGCGACGCTCGACGGGCCTGCCGGGCTGCGCGGCTTCC
This sequence comes from uncultured Gammaproteobacteria bacterium, assembly GCA_965364245.1. Lineage (GTDB taxonomy): Bacteria > Pseudomonadota > Gammaproteobacteria > QNFN01 > QNFN01 > QNFN01. The sequence continues at coordinate 1,583 of CBDTVS010000284.1, forward strand.
CGGTGATCGCGACCTTCTGGGCCACGCCGGCGACGCCGGCACTGCGCGACGCGCTGCACGCCCTGCTCGCGGCGCAGGATGCCCCTGCCGGCGCGACCCTGGTCGACGGCCTGCTCGTCGCGCGCCTGCTCGGCGACTCGAGCGAGCGCATCCGCCACCTGCTGCAGACCTGCTGGCAGACCTGCCGCGCCGCACTCGACGACGCGGCGCCGGCCGTGCCGCGCATCTGGGCCACCTGACTCGCCATCCGAGAGAACGACCATGGATCTGACCCCACGCGAAAAGGACAAGCTGCTGCTGTTCACCGCCGCGCTGCTCGCCGAGCGACGCAAGGCGCGCGGCCTGAAGCTCAACCATCCCGAGGCGATCGCCTACATCAGCGCCGCGATCCTCGAGGGCGCGCGCGACGGGCGCAGCGTCACCGAGCTGATGGACTACGGCCGCACGCTGCTGACCGCCGACGACGTCATGGAGGGCGTCGCCGCGATGGTCGACGAGGTGCAGGTCGAGGCGACCTTCCCCGACGGCACCAAGCTGGTCACCGTCCACGAACCCATCGTCTGAGGAGCAGGAAATGAGTGCACGCGAAGCCCTGATCCCCGGCGAAGTGATCGCCGCCGGCGGCGAACTCGAACTCAACGTCGGCCGTCCGACCGTAACTGTTGAAGTCACCAACACCGGCGATCGGCCGATCCAGGTCGGTTCCCACTACCACTTCTTCGAAACCAACGGCGCACTCGAGTTCGACCGCAAGGCGGCCTACGGCTTCCGGCTCGACATCCCGGCCGGCACCGCGGTGCGCTTCGAGCCGGGGCAGAGCCGAACCGTGACGCTCGTTACCTACGCCGGCGCGCGCCGCGTGTTCGGCTTCACCGCCGCGGTGCAGGGCGCCCTGGAGGAGAGCTCGTGAGCCGCATCAGCCGCACCGCCTATGCCGAGATGTACGGCCCGACCACCGGTGACCGCGTGCGTCTCGCCGACACCGACCTGTGGCTCGAGGTCGAGGCCGACCGCACCGTCTACGGCGACGAGGTCAAGTTCGGCGGCGGCAAGGTGATCCGCGACGGCATGGGCCAGTCGCAGGCACCGGCCGCCGAGGTGGCCGACGTGGTGATCACCAACGCGCTGATCGTCGACCACTGGGGCATCGTCAAGGCCGACATCGGCATCAAGGACGGGCGCATCAGTGGCATCGGCAAGGCCGGCAACCCGGACGTGCAGCCCGGCGTCGACATCGTCGTCGGTCCCGGCACCGAGGCGATCGCCGGTGAGGGGCAGATCGTCACCGCCGGCGGCATCGACGCGCACATCCACTTCATCTGCCCGCAGCAGATCGACGAGGCGCTCTGCTCCGGCGTCACGACCATGCTCGGCGGCGGCACCGGGCCGGCCACCGGCACCAACGCAACCACCTGCACGCCGGGGCCGTGGAACATCCACCGCATGCTGCAGGCCGCCGACGCCTTCCCGATGAACCTCGGCTTCCTCGGCAAGGGCAACGCCAGCCTGCCCGCCGCGCTCGAGGAGCAGATCGCGGCCGGCGCGATGGGCCTCAAACTGCACGAGGACTGGGGCACCACGCCGGCGGCCATCGACTGCTGCCTCGACGTCGCCGAGCGCATGGACGTGCAGGTGGCGATCCACACCGACACGCTCAACGAGTCGGGCTTCGTCGAGACCACGCTCGCCGCGCTCAAGGGGCGCACCATCCACACCTATCACACCGAGGGCGCCGGTGGCGGCCACGCGCCGGACATCATCCGCGCCTGCGGATTACCCAACGTGCTGCCGTCGAGCACCAACCCGACACGCCCCTACACCGTCAACACCG
>CBDTVS010000285.1:0-3401 GCA_965364245.1 uncultured Gammaproteobacteria bacterium
GCAGCCGATCACCAGGGCGATGCGACGCGTCGGCTTAGCCGAGTAGTTGGTGATGTTGCCGCCAAGGATGCCGGCATTGGGCACGATCACGGTCTTGTTGTCGCCGGTCTTCAGGCGCGTGGTGAAGATGTCCATCGCCTCGATGACGCCCGTGGTGCCACCGCCCTCGATGAAATCGCCGACCTTGTACGGACGGAAAATGATGATCAGCACGCCGGCCGCGAAGTTCTGCAGCGAACCCTGCAGTGCCAGGCCGATGGCCAGGCCGGCGGCACCGAGAATGGCGATGAACGAGGTGGTCTGGATGCCGAGCTGGTTCAGCGCGGCGATGACCACGAAGGCGAGCAGCGCGAAGTAGGTCAGGTTGCCGACGAACGACACCAGCATCGGGTCGGTGCCGGCGCGCTCCATCACCTTGCGGATCAGGCTGCGAACCCAGCCCGCCGCCATGCGGCCGATGATCAGGATCGCGATTGCGGCGATCACCTTGAGTCCGTAGAGCGTGATCATCTGTTTGACGAGATCGGCGGCGTGTTCCATGGCGATGTCTCCCTGCGATGGGTCTGTTCAGGATCGGAAAACTATGGCGCAGTGCCCCACTGCGCGCCAGTGACAACGGTCAACTGCCGGGTTCAGCACGCAGCCCAGCGAGAAAGTTGGCCAGCGAAGGGGCGATCACGCGGGCGCTCCGCTTCGGCAGATCCTCGCGCAGCACCTCGCCGCTGTCGTTGTCGATGCTGTAGAGCTGGTCCGGGTCATCGCCGCAGGCGAAGAATAGCGTCAGCGGACGTTTGGCACGCCGTGCCTGCAGCACATGGCCGAGCTGGTTTGCGACCAGCCGCTCCTCGTCTTCCGGGTTCCACAGCTGCAGCAGTTCGACCCGCCCACACAGGCCGCTCGCGGGGATTGGATCGGACCAGTAGCGGCTGAAATAGGCCGCGAAATCAGGATGGATGGCAGTCTCGAGTGCCGTGGTGAGGCCGCCGAAATCGGCCGGCGACTCGCGGCGTACAGGGCGCCATGTGACGTTGCCATCGCCGTCCACCCCACCCTGCAGGCAGGGTGACGGCCATGCCGGATCATGAGGCTGCCGCGGCTCGCGTCCGTATCGTTCACGGGTCGCGGCGAGGAACCCGTCGACGAGGCGATCGAGGGCTTCCTCGACGGAGTCGCTCATCGGCCTACCAGGCCTCGAGCACCTGCTCGCGGGGGAAGTCCAGGCCGACGCGCTCCCATACCGCCGCCACGCGGTCGATCGCGGCGTTGGCTACGTCGAACCAGTCGGGGTGACGGTCGCGTTTGTCGAACACCTTGAAGGGTTCCGGCTCCTGCGGGTTGTTGTAGCGGTAGAAGAAGCTGCGCGCGAGGCTCTTCATGCGTTCCTCGCCGTAGGCGACCACCTCGACGTTGCGGTTGGCGGAGAGTCCCGTCGTCGCGATGTAGTAGTGGTACTGCTCCCAGTAGCGCAGGTAGGCATCGAAGTAGTCGAGCCCGGCGATGGTCTCGTTGTCGGCGCCGGTGTAGGCGAGGTCGCGGCGCACCCACTCCTCGATGTTGCTGCGCACCTTGAACTTGCCGTCCTCGGGCAGGCCGCCCGACTTCTCGAAGGTCGAGATGCACGAGGTGACCGGGTGGCGCACGGTCAGGATGTGCTCGACCGACTCGCCGAGCACGCGGTGGAAGAAACCACCGGCATAGCTCCCCTTGGTCAGCTTCTTCGGCACCTGGATCTTGCCCGAGTGTGGCTTCTGCTTGCCGAAGTAGTGCTCGACCATGGTCAGGAACTCGGCCATGGTCTGCAGGCTGGTCACCCAGCTGTTGACCTTCTTCTGGAACAGGAACGGCGAGGCCTCGGGGAAGCCGTCGTGGGCGATCACGTTCGGCACCTTGTCCGGCTCAAAGCCGAGCGCGCGGTAGAGCTCCTTGGTCAGGTAGGAACCGCCGTTGCGCGGTACACCGATGACGTTGATGAAGTGGAAGCGGAACTGGATGTCGCGGATCTTGTCGACGTCGCCGGAGAGCAGTGCCAGGAATAGCTCGTAGGCACGCCCAACGAAGCGCTTGCCAATGTCTGACTCCATCACCTTGGCGGCGTTCTCTTGCGCCTTTTTCAGCACCTCCGCCTGCTGGTTGCTGAGGTTCTCGCTCAGCTGGTCGTGCCACTCCGAGGTGGCAAATTCGCCACCCGAGACGACGGTCGCGACGTAGTCGACGAACACCGGTGAAATCGGGAACTCGTTGTCGGTAATGGTGATCGAGACACCCATGCGGCGCACTCTCCCTAGGTCAGTTTTGGATGCGGCACGCGCCGCCGGATGGCAATCAATTATACGCAGCGGTCGGCGAAGCGCGGGAAGTGGTTCAGCGAGATCAGGTGGGCGTGAATGCGCGCCAGCGTACCGTCGGCGAGCCAGGCGCCCGCGGTCTCGGCATCGAGCTCCTTGAGCTTCTCCTCCGAGACGCGCTGCAGCCCGGTCAGTGTGAACTTGCGCCCGTCGTTCAGGCGAACGTGGGCGTCGAAAGGCTCCAGGAGCCCGCTCTGCTGCAATTTTGCACAGAACGTCTCGGTCAGTTCCAGCGCGCCCTCAAACTGGTCGATCAGCTTCTTCTGCTGCTCCCAGGCGGCGGTAGCTTCGCCCGTCTCGTCGAACAGCGGGGCATCGCTAGCGACCAGCGCTTCACGCTCGACGCCGATCAGACGCTGGCCGTGGGCCTGACCGCCCTGCACCCGCACCACGCAGAACGGGTAGCGACGCGCGACGGCCGGGACGTAGGCGCCGCGTTCCCAGCGCCCGTCGTCGGCGATGAACAGGTTGGCGTTCTCCTTCAGGCCGAGGACCGCCACCGGCACGAGCTGCTCCTGACCGCTTGGCTGGAGCAGCGCGATCGGGTAGCAGAGCGCGGCACGGAAGAACTCGCTGTCGGTCAGCAGCAGCAGGTGCTTGTCGTGGCCGAAGTGCCGACGCTTGCTGTCATCGATACCCAGCCCGGCATGGCGCTGTGGATTGAGCGCGACGACTCTCCCATAACCCGGCGGCGCGGGGAGCTCAACCTCCCTTTCGATGTCCGTCACGTCAGATTGGACACTCGAGGATCACCACCTGCTGGTCTCGCGCCGGGATGATGAAAAAGCCCTCTTCTGGGTTAATGGCGAACTGCTCGGTCTCGCCCGTGGCGCCGGAATCACCGCTACTGGACCCGGTCGCGCCACCGCCCGATCCTGGCGTGCCGCCGTCACCTCCTCCATCACCACCGTCGGTGGATTGCTCCTCGTCACCGCTTGGTGTGCCGCCCTCGTCCGCACCGAGCCCTTCATACTCGGTGTCATCCGAGGGGTCGGGCATCGGATCGTTGGCCAGGATCGCCGGCGGACGCGGCAAGCGGATAGTCACACCGGCAGG
>CBDTVS010000286.1:0-3398 GCA_965364245.1 uncultured Gammaproteobacteria bacterium
TCTGCCCGGGGGACGCTGCCTGCCTGACCCGCACCCTCGATCCGGCCGGCGCAGCAACGTGATTCCGCTCGCCAGCGACACCGAGAGTCGACCGACCGCGGCGATGCGTGCGGCCATCGCCGCCGCCGAGGTGGGCGACGAGCAGAAGGGCCAGGACCCGACGGTCAACCGTCTGCTCGAGCGGGTCTGCGCGCTGCTCGGCAAGGAGGCCGCGCTGTTCCTGCCCAGCGGCACCATGTGCAACCTGGTTGCGATCAAGGCCCACACCGCGCCGGGCGACGTGGTACTGGTCGAGCGCGACGCCCACATCGCACGCGCCGAGGCGGGTGGGGCGGCGCTCGCCGCCGGGGTGCAACTCGAGGCCATCGTCGGTGACGCCGGCCGCTTCGACGCGGCGGCGCTGGACGCGCGGGTGGCCGGTACGCGCCTCGCACCGGCCACCCACGCGCCGCCGGCGACGCTGCTCTGCGTCGAGCAGACCCACAATTACGGCGGCGGCACGGTCTGGCCGCTGGCGGCGTTGCGCGAGGTGTCCGACCGGGCGCGGGTCCTAGGTCTCTCGGTGCACGTCGACGGTGCGCGGCTGCTGAACGCGACCACCGCGAGCGGCGTGGCCGCGGCCGAGTTCGCCGGCTGCGCCGACTCGGTCTGGCTCGATTTCACCAAGGGACTCGGCGCGCCGCTCGGTGCGGTGCTCGCCGGCAGCGCGGCATTCATCGCCCGTGCGCGGCGCTACAAGCACGCCTTCGGCGGCGCGATGCGCCAGGCCGGGATCGCCGCGGCCGGTTGCCTGCACGCCCTGGACCACCACGTCGCCGGCCTCGCCGAGGACCACCGGCGCGCCCGCGAACTGGCCGCGGGTCTCGCAGGCATCCCCGGCGTCGAGGTGGTGAACCCGGTCCCGGAGAGCAACATCGTGCTGTTCGAGGTCGCCGGACTCGATGCCGCGGCATGCGTCGCCGCCTGCAACGGGCGCGGACTCGGCCTCAGCGCGGTCGGTCCGCGGCTGCGCGCGGTCACCCACCTCGACGTCGACGACGCCGGCATCGCCCGTGCGCTCGAGGTCGTCGCCGACGTGGCTGGCACGGCGCCATGAGCCTGCGGCTGCGCCACGCCGAGCACGCCGACCTGCCGGCGCTGGTGGCGATCTACAACGAGGCGATCGCGCGGCGCCATGCCACCGGGCATCTCGAGCCGTTCGAGGTCGCCGACCGCGAGGCGTGGTTCGCCAGCCACCGGGAGCCCGGGACGCCGCTCTACGTCGCCGAGTTCGACGGGCGGGTCGCCGGCTACGCCACGCTCGCGCCCTACCGTGGTGGGCGCGGCGCCTTCGCGGGATGTCGCGAAGTGAGCTACTTCGTCGCCGCCGACCGGCAGCGGCTGGGCATCGCCAGCGCGCTGCTCGGCCAGGTGCGCGCGGCCTGCCCCGCGCTCGGCGTCGAGGTGCTGCTGGCGTTCCTGCTCGGCCACAACGAGCCGAGCATCGCTTTTCTCGAGCATCACGGGTTCGCTTGCTGGGGGCGGCTGCCGGGTGTGGCGCGCATCGACGGCCAGGCCTGGGACCACCTCGTCTACGGCCTGCACCTGGCCTGATGATCGACCTGCTGGTCGCCACGCTGCGCGGCGCGCTGGGCATCTGCGCCGGGCTGTTCGGCGGCTGGATGATCCTGTTCGCCTTGGGCAGCCGGCTCGATTTCGCACCGCCGGTCGGCATGTACTACCTCGCCTGGCCGATCGCGTTCCCGCTGTTCGCCGCGTTGCCGCTGGCGGTGCTGGTCGCACTGTTGCTGTTATTCGCGGGGCCACCTTACCGGGCCGCGCTGCGCCGCCCGCGCTTTCGCTGGGGGGCGTTGCTGCCGCTCGGCCTGGTCGCCTTCGCGGTGATGGTCCTGACCTGCCCGCTGGAGACCGGCGGCACGCTGCTCGACCGCCTGTGGCCGGGCTGAACCGTATACTGAGATTTACCGATCCGGGGGAGCGAGTGCATGGAGAACGTGGCGTGGCTGGTCAGCGTGGCCGCGATGGGTGGCGTCGCCGTGGCCCTGCAGGCTCAGTTCATGGGGGCGATCGACCGTGGGCTCGGTACGCTCGAGGCGGTCTTCATCAACTACATCGGTGGCGGCCTGGTGATCGGCGTGGTGCTGCTCGCGATGCGCGGCGGCAACCTCGCGGCGTGGCCGAGCGTGCCCTGGTACACCCTCAGCGTCGGCATCTTCGGCCTGGTGATCGTCGGCACGATCGGGTACAGCGCGCCGCGTCTCGGGCTGATCGCGGCGCTGACGGTGGTCGTCGCCGTGCAGTACATCACCGGGGCGCTGATCGAGCATTACGGCCTGCTCGGCGCCACGCCGCGCGTGATCGAGCCGGGGCGGTTGCTCGGTGTCGCCTGCATGCTGGTCGGCACCTGGCTGCTGGTGCGCTGAGGACGCGGTCGCGGTGTCCGGGGATCACTACTTCGAGGACTTCGCGGTCGGGCAGCGCATCGCGACCCGCGGCGTGACCGTGACCGAGGCGTCGATCGTCGATTTCGGCCTGCAGTTCGACCCGCAGCCGTTCCACGTCGATGCCGATGCGGCCGCCGCGTCGGCCTACGGCGGCCTGATCGCGAGCGGCTTCCATACCGCGGCGCTCTGCTTCCGGCTGTTCGTCGACCAGGGCCTGCTCGCTGACTGCAGCCTCGGCTCGCCCGGCATCGAGCAGCTGCGCTGGCTGGCGCCGGTGCGCCCGGGTGACACGCTGCACACGCAGGTCGAGGTGGCCGCGGCGCGGCGCTCGCAATCGGACCCGTCGCGTGGGCTGGTGACCCTCGACTACGCTGCCGAGAACCAGCACGGTGACACGGTGCTGACGATGCGCATCGTCCACCTGCTGCGCTGCCGGAACGGGGCACAGGCGTGAGCGGCGTGGACCCCGCCCACCACCGCAAGCTCGAGAACATGTACCGCTGCTCGCCGTGCAACGAGTTCTACGCCCCGCAGATCACCATCGGCGCCGGCACGGCGGAGGTCACGTTCGCGGTGCGCCCCGAGTTCCACCACGCGGCCGGCACCATGCACGGCTCGGTCTACTTCAAGGCGCTCGACGACGCGGCCTACTTCGCCGCCGCGTCGCTGCGCGACGGCCACTTCCTGGTCACCTCGACCTTCACCACCTACCTGACCCGCCCCGTGGCGGAGGGTCGGCTCGCCGCGCGCGGGCGGGTGCTCAACGCCACGCGCAGCCAGGTGATCGCCGAGGCGGTGCTCTACGACGACCACGAGCGCGAGGTGGCGCGCGGCAGCGGGCTGTTCGTGCCGGGGCGCATGCGCTTCGAGGAGGCGCTCGGTTACGCGCTACCGGAGCCGGCGTGAACGGCCTCGCCGCGCTGCCACGCACCCCGCTGGCCTTCCTGCCGACCC
>CBDTVS010000287.1:0-3398 GCA_965364245.1 uncultured Gammaproteobacteria bacterium
GAACGAGGTGACCGCGCTGACCAGGCCGTCGAACTCCTGGCCCACCTTGTCGAGCATGTACTCGCACTTGAGCCAGGCGACGGCGTCACGGGTCGCCTCGTCGGCGCGCCGCTCGGTCATCGAGCAGTGTTCGCCGGCGTCGACCAGCCGGGCGTGATCGTAGGGGAAGGGGTCGGGTCCGCCGCCGGCGAGCCGGTGGGCGATCGCGCGATGCACCAGCAGGTCGGGGTAGCGCCGGATCGGCGAGGTGAAGTGGGCGTAGGCCTCGAGCGCGAGGCCGAAATGGCCGTTGTTGTCCGGGTGGTAGACCGCCTGCTTGAGCGAACGCAGCAGCACGGTCTGGATCAGTTCGGCGTCCGGACGCCCTTCCACCTGCTCGAGCAGCCGCGCGTAGTCGAGTGGCGTCGGCTGTTCACCGCCGCCGAGTCCGAGGCCCAGGGCACCGAGGAAGGTGTGCAGGTTGGCCAGCTTGTCGGCACCGGGACCGCCGTGCACGCGGTAGAGCAGCGGCAGCTTGTGGCGCTTGAGGTGGTTCGCCGCGGCGATGTTGGCCGCGATCATGCACTCCTCGATCAGCTTGTGCGCATCGTTGCGTTCCACCGGCACGATGCGCTCGATCTTGCGCTCCGCACCGAACTCGATGCGCGTCTCGACGGTCTCGAAATCGATCGCGCCTCGCCGGCGCCGCTGCGCCGCAAGCACGCGGTAGACGTCGGCCAGCGCCTGCAGCGAACTCCAGTACGGCGCCGCGAGCTGCTGCTTCTTCGCCTTGCCTTCCCAGAGCCAGGCGTAGACCTGGTCGTAGGTGAGCCGCGCCGCCGAGTGCATCACGCCGCGCAGGAACTTCGTGCGCTTGATCTTGCCCTCGCGCGTGATCAGCATCTCGCAGGCGAGGCAGAGCCGGTCGACCTGTGGATTGAGCGAGCACAACCCGTTGGAGAGCGCCTCCGGCAGCATCGGCAGCACGCGACCCGGGAAGTAGACCGAGTTGCCGCGCTCGCGTGCCTCGCGGTCGAGCGCGCCGCTGGGCGTGACGTAGGCCGAGACGTCGGCGATCGCGACCAGCACCCGCCAGCCGTTGTCGGTCGGCTCGGCGAACACCGCGTCGTCGAAATCGCGCGCGTCGGCGCCGTCGATGGTCACCAGCGGGACGCCGGTCAGGTCGACCCGCCCGGCCTTCGCCGTCTCGGGGACGGTGTCGGGCAGCGCATCGGCCTCGGTGAGCACCTCGGCAGGCCACTCAACTGGTAGCTCATGGGCACGGATCGCGACGTCGATCTCCATGCCTGGCGCCATGTGTTCGCCCAGCACCTCGACGATACGCCCCACCGCTGGTTGCCGCTTCTCCGGGTAGGCGGTGATCTCGACCACCACCATCTGGCCGGCCTCGGCCGCACCACGATCGGGTGCGTTGACCAGCACATCCTGGGGCAGGCGCTTGTCCTCCGGGTGCACCCAGCCGAGTTCGCCGTCGACGAAGAAACGCCCCACCAGGCTGCGGTGCTGGCGTTCGAGCACCTCGACCAACGCCCCCTCGCGGCGTCCGCGGTGATCGATGCCGGCGACGCGCGCCAGCACCCGGTCACCGTGCATCAGCGAGCGCATCTGGCGCGGCGCGAGGAACAGGTCGTCGCTGCCGTCCTCGGGCAGCAGGAAGCCGAAACCGTCACGGTGTGCGCTGATGCGTCCGCGCACCAGGTGCATGCGCTCGGCCAGGCCGTAGGCGCCGCGCCGGTCGCGCACCAGCTGGCCGTCGCGCACCATGGCGCCAAGGCGGGTGCGCAGTCCCTCGCGCTCGGCCTCGTCGAGCCCGAGCAGCTCCGCGAGCTGGCGCGACCCCAGCGGGGCGGTGCAATCGGCCAGCAGTTCGATCAGGAAATGGCGGCTAGGCAACGGGCTGCCGTAGCGGCGCGCCTCCTGCGCGGCCTGGGCATCGGTCTCGCGCCAGGCCGCGGCGCGCGCGGCCAGGGCCGCGTCGACGGGTGGGTTGGAATCTCGTTCGTTCATTGGCTCTCAGCTTCGTCCATGAAGGGGCCGACGGCCCGGCGCATGGCAATTGACAAGGCCTGCGGGTGTCGGCAGAATGCCGGCTCTTCGCCGTCGGGGGCACCCCGGCGCGCCACGCCGAGGTGGCGGAATTGGTAGACGCGCTAGCTTCAGGTGCTAGTTGGGGTAACCCAGTGGAGGTTCAAGTCCTCTCCTCGGCACCATAACAGAACCCCTTGATTCGTCAAGGGGTTTTTGTTTTGCGCGATCCCGGACCGAAGCCGGCCACACCGCTCAGCCGAAGGGATGACGGAGGATGATCGTCTCGTCGCGGTCGGGACCGGTACTGATGATGTCGACCGGCACGCCGGCGAGTTCCTCGATGCGCCGGAGGTAGCTGCGCGCAGCCTCCGGCAGCTGCTCGAGCGACGTGATGCCGGCGGTCGAGCCTTCCCAGCCCGGCAGTTCCTCGTAGACCGGCACGCAGTTCGCCAGCGCCTCGGCCCCGGCGGGCAACGCGGTGGTCTCCGTGCCGTCGACGCGGTAGGCGGTGCACACCTTGACGGTCTCGAGACCGTCGAGGACGTCGAGCTTGGTCATGCACAGCCCACTGACGCTGTTGACGCGCACCGCGCGGCGCAACGCCACCATGTCGAGCCAGCCGCAGCGCCGCGCCCGCCCGGTGGTGGCGCCGAACTCGTGACCCACCTCGGCCAGGTGCTTGCCGACGTCGTCGAACAGCTCGGTCGGGAACGGCCCCCCGCCGACGCGCGTGGCGTACGCCTTGACGATGCCGAGCACGTAATCGAGATCACACGGCCCGATACCGGTGCCGCAGGCCGCACCGCCGGTGGTGGTGTTCGACGAGGTGACGAACGGGTAGGTCCCGTGGTCGATGTCGAGCATCATCCCCTGCGCACCCTCGAACAGCAGGTTGTTCCCCGCGTCGAGCTCGGCGTAGAGCAGTTCGGTGGTGTCGGCGATCATCGGCCGCAGCCGTTCGCCGTGCGCCAGCGCCTCGTCGAGGGTGGCCTGGAAGTCGACCGGGTCGGCCTTGAAGTAGTGCTCGAGCGCGAAGTTGTGGTACTCGAGCAGGCCGCGCAGCCGCTCGGCGAACGCCTCGGCGTCGAGCAACTCGCCGACGCGCAAGCCGCGCCGCGACACCTTGTCTTCGTAGGCCGGGCCAATGCCCCGGCCGGTGGTGCCGATGGCTTTTTTACCCCGTGCGACTTCCCGTGCCTGGTCCAGGGCTACGTGGTAGGGCAGGATCATCGGGCAGGCTTCGGAGATTTTCAGGCGCTCGGAAGCGGGCACGCCGCTCTGCTCCAGCATCTGTAGCTCTTCAAATAAAGCGCTGGGCGACAACACCACACCGTTACCGATCAGGCACTGTACTCCATCACGCAAGATGC
>CBDTVS010000288.1:0-3392 GCA_965364245.1 uncultured Gammaproteobacteria bacterium
GTCTTGCCGACCCACTCGGAGAAGCGTCGCAGGCGCTCGAGCGGCGCCCCGCCGACGTGGCTCGCCAGGCCGAGTTCGCCACACGCCGCGAGCAACCCACCGCCGCGCTGCTGGGCGTAGCGGCCGAGCGCCTCGAGCGAGGTCGGGCCGATGCCGCGACGCGGCGCGTTGACCACGCGCAGGAATGCCGCGTCGTCGGTCGGGTTCGCCAGCAGGCGCAGGTAGGCGACGACATCCTTGACCTCGGCGCGGTCGAAGAACGCGGTCCCGCCGCTGACCCGGTAGGGGATGCGCGCCTCGCGCAGCGCGGTCTCGAACGGCCGCGCCTGGTGGTTGCCGCGGTAGAGCACCGCGTAGTCGCCGAACGCGGTGCCGTGACGGAAGCGGTGGGCGAGGATCGCCGAGGCGACCTTGCGCGCCTCCTGCGCCTCGTCCTCGCAACGCACCACGCGCAACGGGTCGCCCTGGCCCAGCGCGCTCCACAACCGCTTGTCGAACAGGTGCGGGTTGTTGGCGATCAGCGTGTTGGCCGCCTTCAGGATGCGCCCGGTCGAGCGGTAGTTCTGCTCGAGGCGCACGATCTTCAGCGCCGGGTAGTCGGCGGCGAGCTGGCGCAGGTTCTCGGGCCGGGCACCGCGCCAGGCATAGATCGACTGGTCGTCGTCGCCGACCACGGTCAGGCCGTTGCGCACGCCGACCAGCTGGCGGACCAGCGCGTACTGCGCGCCGTTGGTGTCCTGGTACTCGTCGACCAGCAGGTAGCGGATCCGCTCGCGCCAGGCGCCCAGCACCTCGGGCTCGGTGTCGAACAGCGTAACCGGCAGCGTGATCAGGTCGTCGAAATCGACCGCGTTGAAGGCGCGCAGGTGGCCCTGGTAGGCGGCGTAGCATTCGGCGGCGGCGCGCTCGACCGGGTCGCGCGCCGTCTCCAGCGCCGCCTTCGGGGTGAGCAGCGCGTTCTTCCAGGCCGAGATGCGCCACTGCAACGGCGCCGGGTCGGGTCGCGTCTCGCCGGCCTCGCGCAGCAACTCGCGCAGCAGGCCGGCACTGTCGCCGGCGTCGAAGATCGAGAAGCCGGCCCGGTAGCCGAGCCGGCGCGCCTCGCGCCTGAGGATGCGCAGGCCGAGGGTGTGGAAGGTGGAGATGGTCAGCGCCTGCGCCGCCTCGGTCGACAGCAGCTTCGCGGTGCGCGCGCGCATCTCGCGCGCCGCCTTGTTGGTGAAGGTCACCGCGGCGACGTGCTCTGGCGCGTGGCCGCAACGCGCGACCAGGTGGGCGATCTTGCGCGTGATCACCCGGGTCTTGCCGCTGCCGGCACCGGCCAGCACCAGCAGCGGGCTGGCGACGTGATGGACCGCCTCGCGCTGGGCGGGATTGAGTTCGGCCAGGATCGCGCCCTCCGCGGCAAAGGCGCGGATTGTAACGGAGCGACCGGCGCGGATCAGCTGAGGTCGAGGGCGTGGGACTTGAGGTCCGCGATCTCGATTACGTCCAGGGTGCGCACGTGGGTCGCGCGCAGCACCACCTTGGGCGCCATGCCCGCCTCGAACGCCTCCTGCCAGCGCGCCGCGCACAGGCACCAGCGGTCGCCGGGCTTGAGGCCCGGAAAGGCGAACTGCGGCACCGGGGTGGAGAGGTCGTTGCCGCGGGCGCGGCTGAACTCGAGGAACTCGGCGGTCACCTGCACGCAGACGCTGTGCACGCCGGGATCTTCCGGGCCGCTCTCGCAGGCGCCGCTGCGCGTGAAGCCGGTGCGCGGGGCGAGGGAACAGCTCTCGAGCGGCTCGCCGAAGACGTTACGGTGCTGGGCCATCGCCGGACTCCCGGGTTCAGGGGCGCCCATTGTCACGCCGGCGGCGCCACGGCTCACTGACCCTCGTCACGCCCCGGTCAGCTCCAGTCGCAGCCCGTCGTGGGCCATGACGACGGCGTCGATACCGGCCGCGCGCGCCTCGGCCAGTCGCGTCTCGTGTGCCGCATCGACCGGGTAGAGGTGGCTGAGCACCAGCCTGCCCGCACCGGCCTCGCGCGCCAGCCGGCCGCACTCCGACGCGGCCATGTGACCGGCCACCTTGAGTGCATCGGGGAAACTGCAATCGGCGACCAGCAGGTCGCAGCCGCGGGCGAACGCCACCAGCGCGGGATCCCAGTCGGCATCGCCGGTGACGACCAGCGACCGACCGGCGTGGCCGAAGCGGTAGGCCAGGCTCGGCATGCGCGCGGTGTGGCGGGTCGGTGCGCTGCGCACCGCGACGCCGTTGAGGCGCCACGCGGGAACCGATTCGGCGACGCGCAGGTCGAGCGCCTTCGGTGGCGCGACGGCGGCGACCCGCGCGGTGAAGAAATCGACGAACCCCGGTGGACCGAACAGCTGCAGCGGCCGTTCATGCTTGTACCCGGGGGTCGCCTTCAGCGCGTGCACCAGCAGCACCAGGTCGCCGACGTGGTCGGGGTGGCAGTGCGTGACCAGCACCGCGTCGAGCGTGCGGTAGTCGCCGCGGGCCTCGGCGAGGCGGCGCAGCACGCCGCTGCCGCAGTCGATCAGCGCCGAGAGACCGGGCGCCTGCAGCCAGTAGCCGGCACAGGCGCGTTCCGGCAGCGGCACGCCGGTGCCGCTGCCGAGCACGGTCAGCCGCATGCCGCCGTCGTTCACCGCAGGCGGGCCACCAGTTCGCGCACCCGCGCCGGGTCGACCGCGGCACGCGCGTCGCCGTCCTGTTTCAGCGCGCTGCCGACGATCACGCCGTCGGCGCGCCCGACCAGCGCCGTGACCGACGCCGCGTCGGCACCGCTGCCGACCCAGACCGGCACCTCGCCGGCGGCCGCGCGCACGGCGTCGAGCTGGCCCGTGTCGATCGGCCGCCCGGTGCCGCTGCCGGACACCACGACCGCGTCGGCACCGCCGCGTTCGACCAGGTCGGCGACCTCGTCGGCGAGCGGGCGGGGCGTGCCGAGCGGGGCGGAGTGCTTGACGTCGACGTCGGCGAGGATGCGGATGCCGGTCGCGTCCAGCCGTGCCCGCTCGCGCAACAGGCGGTCGGCCTGGCCCTCGATAACGCCCTGGTCGGTGACCCGCGCACCGCACAGCACGTTGACGCGGATGAACGCACCGCCGGCGGCCTGCGCCACCGCGAGCGCCGCGAGCGCATCGTTGCGCAGGCAGTTGATGCCGAGCGGCAGGTCGAAGCGCGCGCGGACCGCGCATGCCAGCGCGGTCATCTCGGCGACCACGTGCGGTGGCAGCGCGCCGGGATGGAACGGCACGTCGCCGAAGTTCTCCAGCATCAGGCCGTCGACCCCACCACCGGCCAGCGCGTCGGCGTCGGCCAGCAGCCGCTCGCGGATCGCCGCGCGATCGCCGGCGAAGCGCGGTGAGCCGGGCAGCGGCAGCA
>CBDTVS010000289.1:0-3377 GCA_965364245.1 uncultured Gammaproteobacteria bacterium
GTGCCGGGTCAGCCGCCAGGCCAGCGCCAGCATCAGGAGCCCGCCGACCTGATTCCCGAGGGTGACCGCGATCGAGCGTGAGCCCGGCGTGACGATGCCGAGCACCGAGAGGCCGAGCGCGAGCACCAGCAGCCCCAGCGCCAGTGCCCCGGCACCGGGTTCCCGCGGGCGCCGCGCCAGCGTCAGCCAGGTCAGGGCGACAACGACGAGCAGCGCGAGCGTCGCCGCGACCCGGTGGATCCCGCGAACGACCGCCTCCGATGGCAGCGCCTGCGGCCAGTCCGACAGCGCAGGCCGAAACCCCGGCCCGGACAGCGCACGGCACGCCGGCCAGTCGCTGCACAGGGGGCGCGGCTGCGCCAGGCGAAGCGTAGCGCTGGCAACGGTCACGGCCAGCATCAGCGCGAAGAGAACCCACGCGATGCGGCGCAGCGCGCGCAGCCGACGTGGGTCGATCATGACAGGCGACACGACATCCATCCCCGTTCGTCACACGCCCGGTCTGCGCGCCCGGTCCGCGCAACCCTCATGCCACCGATCCTCCGCGCCCCACCCCGAAAAAGGACTTGACCTAAGTCAAGTCTTCCGCAAGGGCGATTCCGCAAGAATCCTCCTCCAAGGCTCGATTCGCCGCACCGGTCGCGGATACCAAGAGTCCGCTGCGTCGAGCCCCCGACCCGGGCGTCGCCAGAGGAGATCCGACATGAGCCAGCACGACGACGAAAGCGAACCCGTCCCCGCCATGCAGAAGCTGCTGGACAACCCGTTCCTGCTGCTGTTCCTCGGAGTCCTGATACCGATGCTTCTCTACAACCTCTGGGGTGTCATCGACATCCTCACCGTGCCGGTGGCCAAGTAGCCGACACCTGTCCTGCGCATGCAAAGAGGACCCGCGACATGACCGCGATGCATCCCCCGCCGGAGCGGCTCTGGTACAAGCACCCCATCGACCGTGTCGAAGGCACCTGGATCGCGCTGGCGCTGACCTGGTGTCTGATCATGTTCTTCATGATGGTCGGGTGGCACATCTGGGGGGAACAGAACCTCTCGACCGAGACGTATCGAACCACGCGAGAGCTGTTCACCCAGAAGACCCAGGCGATGGTCGACAAGTACACGGTTCGCACCGAAACCGACCAGAAGATCCCCGTGGTCGCACCCCCGCCAGGCAGTGACGTCTACCTGATCGCCCGTCTGTGGAGCTTCTGGCCGATTCTGGAGCTGGAGAAGGACAAGACCTACCGGCTGCACCTGACCTCGCTCGACTTCAACCACGGATTCTCCCTACAGCCGGCAAACATCAACATCCAGATGGTGCCCGGCTTCGAGCATGTGGTCACGGTCACGCCGAACCAGGCCGGGACCTACTCCATCGTGTGCAACGAATTCTGCGGCATTGGCCACCACCAGATGGTGAGCCGCCTCTACGTCAAGTGAGGGGACCACGATGAGCGTCACCACCTCCTACCGGACCTGCCCTCGCTCCGGGTTGCAGTTCGAGTCCAAGGCAGAGTTCCTGATCAAGGCCAATGCATTCGTAGCCGTCGTCTGGCTGCTGATTGGCGGCATCCTCGCGATCGGCGTCGTGCTCACGCGCTGGCCCGACATCCACCTGCTGGAAGCCGACACCTTCTACATGGTGCTGACCGCCCATGGTATCGACATGTTGATCTTCTGGATCATCTTCTTCGAAGTTGCAGTGCTCTACTTCGCCTCTTCGACCCTGCTGCGATGCCGGCTTGCGACACCGTGGTTTGCCTGGCTCGCATTCGCGCTGATGGTCATCGGATCGGTGGTCAACAACATCGCCGTGTTCCGCGGCGCGTCCAGCGTGATGATGACCTCGTACGTGCCGATGATGGCGGAGCCGAACTTCTACCTGGGACTGATCCTGTTCGCCGTGGGCGCCCTGATCGCGTGCTTCGTGTTCTTCGGCACCCTGGTCGTGGCCAAGCGCGAGAAGACCTACGAAGGCTCGGTTCCGCTGGTGACCTTCGGGGCGATCACGGCCGCGATCATCGCGGTGTTCACGATCAGCTCGGGCG
Organism: uncultured Gammaproteobacteria bacterium; assembly: GCA_965364245.1. Lineage (GTDB taxonomy): Bacteria > Pseudomonadota > Gammaproteobacteria > QNFN01 > QNFN01 > QNFN01. Next base: position 2,046 of record CBDTVS010000289.1, read on the forward strand.
CAATCATCCTCATCCCGACCTGGCTTCTGTCCGTCGGCGTCATCGACGAGGTCGACGCCCTGGTCTATCGCACCGTCTGGTGGGCGTTCGGGCATTCGTCGCAGCAGATCAACGTCGCGGCGCACATCTCGGTCTGGTACCTCGTCGCCGCCATCGCCTTCGGCGCGAAGCCGATGAGCGAGCGCGTGAGTCGCATGGCATTCCTGCTCTACATCCTGTTCCTGCAGCTCGCCAGCGCACATCACCTGCTCGCCGACCCCGGCCTGTCCACGGGCTGGAAGGTCATCAACACCAGCTACTTCATGTACTTCGCGGTCCTGGCGTCGATGATCCACGGGCTCACCATTCCGGGCGCGATGGAGGTCGCGCAGCGAAAGAAGGGGTTCACCAAGGGTCTCTTCGAATGGCTGCGCAAGGCGCCTTGGGGAAACCCCACCTTCTCGGGCGTGTTCATCGCGATCATCGGCTTCGGCTTCCTGGGCGGGATCTCCGGCGTGATGATGGGCACCGAGCAGCTCAACATGATCATCCACAACACGATCTACGTTCCCGGTCATTTCCACGCGACGGTCGTGATTGGCACCACACTGACATTCATGGCACTTACGTACTATCTGATTCCGGTGCTCTTCCGCCGAGAGATGATTGCACCGACGCTGGCCCGCTGGCAGCCGTACCTGTTTGGCTTCTCGATGTACTTCTTCTGCCTCGTGATGATGGGCGCCGGCACGCTGGGCGTCGCCCGCAGGCACTGGGACATGGCCTTCGGCGGCGCCGCCCTGGCCCACGAGTGGCCAGGCGCGGCCTACCTGATGATGGGTCTGCTCGGGGTAGCGGGCATCGCGGCGATCGCCGGCGGCGCGATCTACATCTACGTTACGGTGGGATCCCTGCTCTGGGGCAAGCGCCTGGATGCCGGTGAGCGGCAGCCGACCTTCACCCCCGTTCCCCGGGCGGCGCCGACCGCGGTCGCCCAGGGTTACGGCTCGATGGGGTTCGCCGCGCCGGGCACCTTCGTGCTCGCGATGGTCTTTCTGATCTCCTTCGTCCTGTACTACTTCATCAACTGGAAGTACCTCTCGACCCTGTGGGGCCTGAGCTGAAGCCCGGGCCGGGCCGTTCACGGCACCACCGAGGAGCAATTCGATGAGCACTGCACTGGGAGCGTCCGAATCCGTCTCGTCCGCGCCGGGCTGGCGCACGGTGCTCGGCGTGTTCAAGCTACGGATCGGCGTGCTGATCATGCTCACGGCCCTCGCCGGCCTGGCCATCGCCCCGGGGCCCGCGCCGCAGCTGTGGCAGGTGCTGGTGATGGCGCTTGCGGTGCTGGTT
>CBDTVS010000290.1:0-3349 GCA_965364245.1 uncultured Gammaproteobacteria bacterium
CCGACAACGTGGTGCGCTTCGCGGCGCTGATGCGTCGCCTTGCCGAGGACAATGGCGGCAGTTTCGTCGGACTCGGCAGCACGCAGCGTTGATGCACCAAGTTGGGGCGACGAGCCATCATTTGAGTGTGAATGGTCAGCTGAATCGCCCTGTCAAGACGAAAAACAGTGACTTGTGGCATGGCAGGGAAATTGCTCGTCTAGCATACTAGAGCCAGTTTTAATTACTTGTGGTGTACATGGACGCCTATTCGAGCGCAGAGTCACGTTTCTTCGACGAGATGGTCGATGAAGATGGTGAACTCCGCGCACCCTACCGGCAGATCGGCACCTGGCTGAGCAATGAGACACCTGGCTCATTGCGACGCAAGCGTGAAGAGGCCGACACCATCTTCCGCCGCCTCGGCATCACCTTCGCGGTCTACGGCTCGCAGGAGGCGACCGAGCGGCTGATCCCGTTCGACATCATCCCGCGCATCATCGCGGCTGCCGAGTGGCGCCGCCTCGAACGGGCCATCGAGCAGCGCGTGCGCGCGCTCAATGCCTTCCTCGAGGATATCTACCACCGCCAGGAGATCGTCCGTGCCGGGCGTATCCCGGCCGAGCTGATTGTGCGCAACGAGGCCTTCCTGCCGGCGATGGGCGACTTCACGCCACCACGCGGTGTCTACGCGCACATCATGGGTGTCGACCTGGTGCGCACCGGCCCCGACGAGTTCTACGTGCTCGAGGACAACCTGCGTACGCCTTCTGGCGTCTCCTACATGCTGGAGAACCGCGAGGCGATGATGCGTCTGTTCCCGGAGCACTTCACGGGCCACCGGATCGCCGCCGTCGAGCGCTATCCCGAGCACCTGCGCGCGACGCTCAACTCGGTCGCGCCGCCGGCCTGCGACGGCGAGCCAACGGTGGTCGTGCTCTCGCCGGGGATCCACAACTCGGCCTACTTCGAGCACGCCTTTCTCGCCGACCAGATGGGCGTGCAGCTGGTTTTCGGCACCGACCTGTTCATCGACCAGGGGGCGCTGTTCATGCGCACCACGCGCGGTCGCGAGCGGGTCGACGTGGTCTATCGGCGCATCGACGATGCCTATCTCGATCCGCTGACCTTCAATCCCGACTCGATGCTCGGGGTGGCGGGCCTCTTCGACCTCTACCGCGCCGGGCGGGTGACCATCGTCAACGCCCCGGGCACCGGCATCGCCGACGACAAGGCGATCTACTCCTACGTGCCGGAGATCGTCGAGTTCTACACCGGCCAGAAGCCGCTGCTCGGCAACGTCCCGACCTGGCGCTGTGGCGAACGGGAGTCGCTCGCCTACGTCCTCGACCACCTCGATGAGCTGGTGGTCAAGGAGGTGCACGGTTCCGGCGGTTACGGAATGCTGGTCGGGCCGGCGGCGAGCAAGCGCGAACTGGCGAAGTTCCGCAGCCTGCTCAAAAATCGACCCGGCAACTACATCGCCCAGCCGACGCTGGCGCTCTCCACCTGCCCGGCGTTCATCAATGCCGGGGTCGCGCCGCGGCATGTGGACTTGCGGCCCTTCGTGCTGGTCGGCGATCGCATCCGCATCACGCCCGGTGGCTTGACGCGGGTCGCGCTGAAGAAGGGCTCCCTGGTGGTCAACTCGTCACAGGGCGGTGGCACCAAGGACACCTGGGTGTTGGAGGACTGATGCTCGGTCGAACCGCTTCCAGCCTGTTCTGGATGTCGCGCTACATGGAGCGCGCCGAGAATCTCGCGCGCCTGATCGAGGTCGGCTACCGCATCTCGCTGACCCCGGGCGTCGGCGGTCACCGCAACGAGTGGCGCTCGACGCTGGTCTCTGCGGCGAGCCTCGATGGCTATGTGGCAAAGTACGGCGAACAGGAGGAGGTCGACGAGCAGAAGGCGATCGACTTCCTGCTGTTCGATCCGGACAACCCATCGTCGGTACGCTCCTGCCTCGAGGCGGCGCGCAACAACGGGCGCGGCGTGCGTACCGCGCTGACCCGCGACATGTGGGAGGCGCTGAACACGACCTGGGTGGAGTTCGTCGCACTCGGCCCCGCGGACCTGCGCGGCGGTCGCCTGCCGGTGGTGCTCGACATGGTGCGCCAGCGAGCGATGCTGTTTCGCGGCGCCATGCTCGGCACCACGCTGCGCGGCGACGGTTACTACTTTTCTCAGCTCGGCGCATTCATGGAACGTGCCGACCAGACCGCGCGCATCCTCGACGTCAAGTACTACATCCTGCTACCGCGTTCGGAGGCGATCGGCGGCGACGTCGACACCTACCAGTGGGAGACGATCCTGCGCTCGGTGTCGGCCAACCGCGCCTACCGGCACGTCTACCGCGACGAATTCAAGCCGCGCAACGTCGTCGAGTTCCTGATCCTGCGTGCGGAGATGCCGCGCTCGCTGCGCTTTACCTACCGCTGGATCCTCGAGTCGCTGACCGGCCTGGCGCACTACTACGGCACCGCTGCGCCGTCGCTGAGCGAGGCGCGTGGCATCCACGACATGCTCGAGCAGGGTGAACTCGACCAGATCTTCCGCGATGGGCTGCACGAGTACCTGATCGACTTCATCGCCCGCAACAATGCGCTGGCGAGCACCCTCGCGGCCGACTACAACTTCGCGTGATGCCATGCTGATCGAGATCCGTCACACCACCCGCTACAGCTACGGTCACCCGGTCGACCACGCGCTGCAACGCCTGCGCCTGACGCCCGGTTCGTCGCCAGCTCAGGAGGTGCTCTCCTGGTCCCTTGCAATGCCGGGCATCGAGACCGCGGTCAACTACCTCGACGCGATAGGCAACCCGACCCACCTGGTGATCTGTCCCGAACCGGTCGAGACCATCGAGGTGATCGCCGAGGGGGTGGTCGAGACGCGTGCGACCCACGGCGTGGTCGGCTTCGACACCAGCTCGACCCCGCCCTGGGTGTTCCTGCGCGAGACCCCGGCAACCGCCGCGGATGACGCCCTGCGGCGCTTCGCCGAGGAACTCCCCGACGGCACACTGCTCGAGCGCCTGCACGCGCTGCTCGCCGCGATCCATGCACGCGTGGCCTTCGACACCAACGCGACCCACTCCGGCACCAGTGCCGCCGAGGCGTTCGCCAGCGGGCGTGGTGTCTGTCAGGACCACACGCACATCTTCATCTGCGTGGCCCGGCTGCTCGGCATCCCGGCGCGCTACGTGACCGGTTACATGCACGTCAATGGCGAGGAGTTCGCGTTGGCGCATCACGCCTGGGCCGAAGCCTACATGCCCGACATCGGCTGGGTCGGCTTCGATGCGGCCAACGGCGTCTCACCCAGTGAGCAGTACTTCCGGTTATCATGACCAAATACAAACGGATTT
>CBDTVS010000291.1:0-3330 GCA_965364245.1 uncultured Gammaproteobacteria bacterium
CTCCGCGGGCATGTCGCCGATCTCGTCGAGGAACAGGGTGCCGCCGTCGGCCTGCTCGAAACGGCCGCGGCGCAGCCCCTGGGCACCGGTGAACGCGCCCTTCTCGTGGCCGAACAGCTCCGATTCCAGCAGATCGCGTGGGATCGCCGCCATGTTCAGCGCGATGAACGGGTTGGCCGCACGCGGGCTGTGCCGGTGCAGCGCCAGCGCGACCAGCTCCTTGCCGGTGCCCGACTCACCGTTGATCAGCACCGTGATGTTGGAGCGCGACAGGCGGCCGATGGCGCGGAACACCTCCTGCATCGCCGGCGATTCACCGATGATCTCCGGCGCCTTGTGGCCGTTAACCTCGCCAGCGCCTGACTCGTGCCGTCGTGCGAGCGCGCGCTTGACCAGGTCGACGGCCTCGTCGACGTCGAACGGCTTGGGCAGGTACTCGAAGGCGCCGCCCTGGTAGGCGGAGACGGCGCTGTCGAGATCCGAGTGGGCGGTCATCACGATCACCGGCAGTTCCGGGTAGTCGGAGCGGATGCGTTCGAGCAGCTGCAGGCCGTCGATGCCGGGCATGCGGATGTCGGTGAACAGCGCGTCCGGCTCCCCGTTGCGCAGTGCGGCGAGCATCTCCTCGCCCGACTCGAACGTGCGCACCGCCAGGCCCGCACCCTGCAGCGCCTTGTCCAGCACCCAGCGGATCGAGCGGTCGTCGTCGACCACCCAGACGATTTCAGATTCCATCATGTGCGGTTCCCTCCAGCGGCAACAGGATGCGGAACACCGTCTGCCCGGGGCGGCTGGTGCATTCGATCAGCCCCCCGTGACGGTGGATCAGCTCCTGCGCGATCGACAGGCCCAGTCCCGACCCGCCCTCGCGACCGGTGACCATCGGGTAGAAGATGTTCTCGATCATCGAGGCCGGGATGCCCGGTCCGTCGTCGACGATGTCGATGCCGATCACCAGGCGGTGGCGCAGCTGGCCGATGGTGAACTGGCGATGGCAGCGCGTGCGCACCGCGACGTGTCCGTCCGGGCCCACCGACTGCACGGCGTTGCGCACGATGTTGAGCAGCGCCTGGATCAACTGATCGCGGTCGCCGACCAGGTCCGGGATGCTCGGGTCGTAGTCGGCATCGATGCTCAGCGACGACTCGGCCTCGACCAGCTGACGCACCCGCTCGAGTACCTCGTGCACGTTGAGTTCGACGTGCTGGGGCAGCTTGGCCGGGCCGAGCATCCGGTCGACCAGCGACTGCAGGCGGTCGGCCTCGCCGATGATCACCTGGGTGTATTCGCGCAGCTCGACCTCGTCGAGGCGCCGCTCGAGCAACTGCGCGGCACCGCGCAGGCCGCCCAGCGGGTTCTTGACCTCGTGGGCGAGCCCACGGATCAGGGCCCGGGTCGCGTTCTGCTGCGCGAGCAGGTGCTCCTCGCGACTGATGCGCAGATGACGGTCGAGGTGGTGGAGTTCCAGCAGCAGGGTCGCGTCGCGGCTGGCATCGATGAACGGCGTCACGCTCAGGTCCACGGTAAGTTCAAGTTCGGGCCGCGGGTTCAGCTCGAGCTCGCGCTCGGTGAACGGGTGCCCACCGTCGCGCGACTGGACCAGGCTTGCGCCGATCCGGGCATCGAGATGCAGTAGCTCGATGGCGGACGCGCCGATCGCCTGACGCGTGCTGACCCCCAGCAACATCTCCCCGGCCGGGTTGATGTAGCTGACCTCGAGGTTCTGGTCGAGGACCAGTACCGCGTTGCTGAGGTTGTCGAGGATCCGCTTTTGCAGGTTCATGTTGACCGATTCGGGCCGCGCCACCCAGGTTGAGGAGCAAGAACCAGGCCACGGAACGAGACCGCGTCAGGAAGGGCGTGCGATCCCGGCGGGCGTGGTTTCGACCGGGCATGACGCGCGCGCGTGCTGCCGCATCCGGCTAATCGCCGGACCCATCATGCACCATTTTAGTGCATCAGTTGGCTGGAAGGGGGGCCGGCTCGGGCGTGAGCCCTTCGATGCCGCCCAGCTCGGCCGGGATCGGCACCAGCGTTTTCGGTCGCACGTCGAAGCTGATCTGACGACTGCGGGCGACCAACCGGCCATCGACATCGATCACCGCGACCTGCAGGCGGTGGCTGCCGCGCGGCACGCGCACCGGGATGCGGGTGCCGCCACCGGGGATGCGGCGGCCGTCGACCACGGCGATCAGGCGGTGACCGGCGATCTCCTGCAGGGCGGGCCGCAGATCCACGGCGACGTTGATCAGGCCGTCGTCGCTACGGATCGTCTGGCCGTCGGTCGGCTGGGTGATCGCCAGGCGTCGGTAGCGCTGCACGCGCCCCTTGGCGGGGGCGAAGTCCGCCTCGCCGCCCGGCGACGTGTAACCCGGCTCGGCCGCCGGAGGTGGAGCATAGGTACTCAGCTCCGGCAGTTCGACCTCCTCGACGACCACGCCGCCCGGCGGCTTGTCACCGTACTGGAGGTCACCGTTGGCATCGACCCAGCGGTAGACGGCGGCCTGCGTCGTCGTTGCGAGGCACGCCAGCAGTGCGAGGAGCGTCCATTTCATGCGCGAAGCATAGCAAGCAGCGGGGTATGGCCGTAGCGGGAATCTTCCTCGCTGAAATAAAAAAGGGCGCCCCGCGAACGGGGCGCCCCGAAGGCGGCGGAGACCGCCGTCTGCGTCAGACGCTGTAGTAGAGGTCGAACTCGACCGGATGGGTGGTCATGCGCAGCTGCGTGACCTCCTCCATCTTCAGCGCGATGTAGCCGTCGATCATGTCGTCGGTGAACACGCCGCCCGCGGTCAGGAACGCGCGATCCTTGTCCAGCTCAGCGAGGGCCTGGTCGAAGGCGTGGCAGACCGTCGGGATGTCCTTGAGCTCCTCGGCCGGCAGGTCGTAGAGATCCTTGTCCATGGCATCGCCCGGGTGGATCTTGTTCATGATGCCGTCGAGGCCGGCCATCAGCATCGCCGAGAAGGCCAGGTACGGGTTGGCGGTGCAGTCCGGGAAGCGCACCTCGATACGCCGCGCCTTCGGGCTCGAGACGTACGGGATACGGATCGACGCCGAACGGTTGCGCGCCGAGTAGGCGAGCAGCACCGGGGCCTCGAAGCCCGGCACCAGGCGCTTGTAGCTGTTGGTCGAGGCGTTGGTGAAGGCGTTGAGTGCCTTGGCGTGCTTGATGATGCCGCCGATGTAGTACAGCGCGGTCTCGGACAGGCCACCGTAGAGGTTGCCGCTGAACTGGTTCTCACCGCCCTTCGAGAAGGACTGGTGGACGTGCATGCCGCTGCCGTTGTCACCGACCAGGGGCTTGGGCATGAAGGTCGCGGTCTTGCC
>CBDTVS010000292.1:0-3328 GCA_965364245.1 uncultured Gammaproteobacteria bacterium
GGGTCGGCGTCGCCGAAAAACCCATGGTGCGCTTGAGCTTCAAAACCGCGTCGAGGTAGCGGCCGGGGATCACCCAGCCGATGCGGAAGCCCGGCGCCAGGGTCTTCGAGAACGACGAGCAGGTCAGCACCAGCCCCGCCTCGTCGAAGCACTTGGCGATGCGCGGGCGTGCGTCGCCGAAGTGCAGGTCGCCGAAGATGTCGTCCTCGATCAGCGGGATGTCGCGCGCGGCGAGCATGCGCACCAGGCGCTGCTTGGCGGCGTCCGGCATCAGGCTACCGACCGGGTTGTGGAAGTTGGCCACCGTCACCACCGCGCGCACCGGGTGGCGTTCGAGCTCACGCTCGAGGGTGTCGAGGCACATGCCGGTCTCGGCATCGGTGCAGATCTCCAGCGCCAGCATGCCGAGGCGCTCGATCATCTCGAGCACGAAGAAGTAGGCGGGCGACTCGACGGCGATCACGTCGCCCGGCTTGGCCACCGCGCTCAGCGCCAGCGACAGCGCCTCGGTGCAGCCGTTGGCGATCACCACGTCGTCGGGCCCCACCTCGCAGCCGAGCGCCGCGGTGCGGTAGGCGATCTGGCGGCGCAGCTCGGCGTGGCCCGGCGGAAAGGTGTAGTCGATGCTGGTCAGCGAACGTTCGCCGGCGACCCGCGCGAGAGCCCGGTTCAGCGCCTTGACCGGCAACAGCTCCGGTGACGGGTTGGCGATACCGAGCGGCACCACATCCGGCTGCTTGGTCGCCGCGAGGATCGCCGCGACCGTGTCGCCGACCGCGACCGGCCGCGGCTCGCTGCGTGGGCGTGTCTTGCCCGGCACCTGCGGCTCGGGCGCCGGCCGGTTACGGACGAAGTAGCCCGACTGCGGACGCGCCTCGATGAAGCCCTGCTCCTCGAGCCGACCGTAGGCCTGCATCACCGTGGTCACGCTGACCTGCAGCTGGCGGCTGAGCTTGCGCAGCGACGGCACCCGGTCGCCGGGCTGCAGGGCGCGGCTGTCGATCATGCCCACCACCAGCTGGCTCACCTGGTCGTAGAGGAAACGCTCACCCACGGGGTCGACGCTGGCCATGGCCCTGCTCCGGATCGCTAAACTGTTATGGTCATATTTTACATTTACTGTATCTGTTATTGGAACAGTTGCGCGCTTAGATTGGGCACCGTCAACTCACCCACGCACACAGGAGATCGTCATGAACACCCTTACCGGCACCCTTCACCACCCCGAGCGCGTCGCGAGCAACGACCCGGTCGCGATGCTGAAGAAGCGCCTGACGGGCGTGTTCGGGCTGATCGCCTGCTGGCACGCGCGTGCCGTTCAGCGCCGCGACCTGCTGGACCTCGATGCCCACCTGCTGGAGGATGTCGGCATCAGCCGCACCGACGCACTCGAGCTCGGGCAACGCCCCTTCTGGCGCGACTGACCAGGATCCGCCCGGCGGCCACGGCCGCCGGGCGGACAGCTTCACGCGGGGTGCCCCGATGCTGCAGCACTCGTTGACGCTCTACCTGACGACGGTCCTGATCTGGGGCTCGACCTTCTTCGCCATCCGCTTCCAGCTCGGCACGGTGGCCGTCGAGGCATCGATCGCCTACCGCTTCGTACTCGCCGCACTGCTGATCCTGGCCTACTGCGCGCTGCGCGCTCGCCGGCTGCGCTTCACCCCACGCGAACACGCCTGGATGGCCTTGCAGGGGCTGATGCTGTTCGGCGCCAACTACGTGGTGGTCTACCACGCCACCAGCCTGCTCACCTCGGGCCTGATCGCGCTGCTCTTCTCGACCATCATCTTCATGAACATCGCGCTCGCCGCGCTCTTCTTCCGGCGCCCGCTCGAACCACCGGTGCTGTTCGGCGCCCTGCTCGGCCTGGCCGGCATCGGCCTGGTGTTCTGGCCCGAACTCGCCGCCCTCGACCTGTCGAGCGACGCGCTGCGCGGCATGGGCCTGGCGCTGACCGGCACGCTGATCGCGTCGATCGGCAACATGGTCGCGTTGCGCAACCAGCAGGCCGGCCTGCCGGTGGTGCAGTCCAACGGCTACGGCATGGCCTACGGGGCGCTGTTGATGGTGCTCTGGGCCGGGGTCCAGGGGGTGCCGTTCGGCTTCGACCCGGGCGCGGGCTACGTGCTGTCGCTGCTCTATCTGGCGCTGTTCGGCTCGGTGCTCGCGTTCGGCAGCTACCTGACGCTGCTCGGGCGCATCGGTCCGGGACGCGCCGCCTACGCGATGGTGCTGTTCCCGGTCGTCGCGCTGCTGCTCTCGACGCTGTTCGAGGGCTTCCACTGGTCGGCGTCGGCCTTCGCCGGCATGCTGCTGGTGCTGGTCGGCAACGTGCTGGCGCTGGCGGTCGGACCGCGCCGGGGCGTCGCGGCTGCCCCGGCCCGACCGGTGGCCGCCGCCACCGAATAGCACTCACGAAACAGCTTCCTCAGTCTGGCGAACACCAGACAAAAAAAGGGGCCGCGCAATGCGCGGCCCCCTCGTTCAGCACAAGTGCCCGGTGATCAGGCGGTCTTGTCGAAGAACTGCTCGTCCTCGGTCGAACCCTTGAGGGCGGTGACCGACGAGTCGGCGCCCTCGATCGCCTGGGTGACGGCATCGAAGTAGCCGGTGCCCACCTCGCGCTGGTGCTTGACCGCGGTGAAGCCCTTGTCGGCGGCGGCGAACTCGGCCTGCTGCAGCTCGACGAAGGCGCTCATGTTGTCGCGGGCATAGCCGTGCGCCAGGTTGAACATCGAGTAGTTCAGGGCGTGGAAGCCGGCCAGGGTGATGAACTGGAACTTGTAGCCCATCGCGCCCAGCTCGCGCTGGAACTTGGCGATGGTGGCGTCGTCGAGGTTGGCCTTCCAGTTGAACGACGGCGAGCAGTTGTAGGCCAGCATCTTGCCCGGGTACTCGGCGTGGATCGCCTCGGCGAACTTGCGCGCGAACTCGAGGTCCGGCTTACCGGTCTCGCACCACACCAGGTCGGCGTACGGCGCGTAGGCCAGGCCACGCGAGATCGCCTGGTCGAGACCGTTGTTGGTCCGGTAGAAGCCCTCGGACGTGCGCTCACCGGTGCAGAACGGCTTGTCGTTCTCGTCGATGTCGGCGGTCAGCAGGTCGGCCGCCTCGGCATCGGTGCGGGCGACGAGAATCGTCGGCACGCCCATGACGTCGGCAGCGAGACGCGCGGCGACCAGCTTGGCGACCGCCTCGCGGGTCGGCACCAGCACCTTGCCACCCATGTGGCCGCACTTCTTGGCCGCAGCGAGCTGGTCCTCGAAGTGGACGCCGGCGGCGCCGGCCTCGATCATCGCCTTCATCAGCTCGAAGGCGTTGAGCA
>CBDTVS010000293.1:0-3321 GCA_965364245.1 uncultured Gammaproteobacteria bacterium
CGGAGATGCCGACCGCGATGTAGAGCTCCGGGGCGACCACCTTGCCGGTCTGGCCAACCTGGTAGTCGTTGGGCACGAAGCCGGCATCGACCGCGGCGCGGCTCGCGCCGACCGCGGCGCCGAGCTTGTCGGCCAGCGCCTCGATGATCTGGAAGTTCTCACCCGAGCCGACGCCGCGACCACCGGAGACGATCACCTTCGCCGAGGTCAGCTCCGGGCGTTCCGATTTCGTCAGCTCCGCGCCGACGTAGCGCGACACGCCCGGGTCGGCCGTCGCCGTACCGCTCTCCACCGCGGCACTGCCGCCGCTGGTGGCGGCGGCGTCGAACGCGGTGCCGCGCACCGTGATCACCTTCAGCGCGTCGGACGATTTCACCGTGGCCAGCGCGTTGCCGGCGTAGATCGGGCGCACGAAGGTGTCGTCGCTCTCGACGGCGACGATCTCCGAGATCATCGCCACGTCCTTCAGCGCCGCGACCCGCGGCAGCAGGTTCTTGCCGTAGGTGGTCGCCGGGGCGAGCAGGTGGGTGTAGCCATCGGCCAGCGCGACCAGCAGGTCGGCGACCGGCTCGGCGAGCGGGTGCTCGTAGTGGGCGTCGTCGACGTGGATCACGTTGTCCACGCCGGCGACCTGCGCCGCCGCCTCGGCCACTGCGGCGCAGTTCGAGCCGGCAACCAGCAGCGTGACCGGGCCGCCGCAGGCGAGCGCGGCGGTGACGGTGTGCAGGGTGGCCTCCTTGAGGACCGCGTTGTCGTGTTCGGCGAGTACCAGGCTGGCCATGTCAGATCACCTTCGCTTCGTTCTTGAGCTTGTCGACGAGCGCGTCGACGTCCGCGACCTTCACACCACCCTGGCGCACCGGCGGCTCCACCACCTTCAGCGTCTGCAGCCGTGGCGTGACGTCGACGCCGAGATCGTCGGGCGTCAGCGTGTCGAGCGGCTTCTTCTTCGCCTTCATGATGTTCGGCAGCTTGGCGTAGCGCGGCTCGTTCAGGCGCAGGTCGGTGGTGACCACCGCCGGCAGGTTCAGGTCGACCGTCTCGAGACCGCCGTCGATCTCGCGCATGACCTGGACCGTCCCGTCGCCGAGCGTGACCTTTGATGCGAAGGTGCCCTGCGGCCAGCCGAGCAGCGCGGCGAGCATCTGGCCGGTCTGGTTCGAGTCGTCGTCGATCGCCTGCTTGCCGAGGATCACCAGCTGCGGCTGCTCCTTGTCGACCAGCGCCTTGAGGCACTTGGCCACCGCCAGCGGCTGCAACTCGGCTTCGCTCTCGACCAGGATGCCGCGATCGGCCTCCATCGCCAGTGCCTGGCGGATCGTCTCCTGGCACTTCGCGGCCCCCAGCGAGACCACCACGACCTCCGAGGCCGCGCCAGACTCCCGTAGTCGCACCGCCTCCTCGACCGCGATCTCGTCGAACGGATTCATCGACATCTTCACGTTCGCCGTCTCGACCCCGCTGCCGTCCGATTTCACCCGGACTTTCACGTTGTAATCGACGACGCGCTTTACGGCGACGAGGACTTTCATCGGTGGCGTGCTCCCTGTAACTGGTGTGGCTGGCGGCGCGTGAGCGGGCAGTATACTGACGTTGACGTTAACGTCAATCAGGTTCCCCATCGGGCACGCCGGCGGCCTGCCCGGTAGCGTACTGCGGCCAGCGGCGCGCGACCACCGGGCCGTCGCTGCGCAGCGTGAAGCAGGTGTCGATGACGTGCGGCCGCTCGCGCTGCGGGTTGGCCCGGTCGCGTTGCTCGCGCTCGAAGAACAGCGTCTGGTAGGCGGCCGTGGCCACCGCACCGACCAGCTCGACGAGATGGGTGCAGCCCTCGCGGCCGCCGAGCCGCTCGCGCACCGCGCGGGTGAAGCCGGGCGTCATGCGCAGCCCGACCAGACGCTGGAAGTTGAGGGTCACGTCGCGGCAGACCGGGTTCGGCACGTCGTCGCTGACTGCCTCGACGGCGCGGATCGTCAGGTCGAGGTCGACGGTCAGGCGCAGCTTCATGCCGTGGATCGGCTGCCCGGCCGCGATCGTCTCACGGTGGTGGTTGGGCACGTCGAATGGCTTGGTGTCGCTGAGTTCGCCCTCGATGTCGTAGAGGCCGTCGGCGCGCCGGTAGCCCGACAGGGTGATGCGCCGGGTGTGGTGCAGTTCGCGGGCGACGGTCGGTTCGCTCAGGGGCATGGTTGGTGCTCCGGTTCAGGCCGGCGCGCGGCCGGCGAGGGCGCGCGCGACGCGGCCCGAAGGCGTGCGGCCGAGACGCTCGCCGATGAAGCGCCCGGCGGCGAGCAAAGCGTCCATGTCGACCCCGGTCTCGATGCCGAGGCCGTCGAGCAGGTAGAGCACGTCCTCGGTGGCGACGTTGCCCGAGGCGCCGGCGGCGTAGGGGCAGCCGCCGAGGCCGATGACCGAGCTGTCGACGGTCGCGACGCCGAGCTGGAGGACGGCGTAGAGGTTGGCCAGCGCCTGGCCGTAGGTGTCGTGGAAATGGGCAGCGAGCATGCCGACCGGCAGTTCGTCGCTCACCGCGGCGACCATCGCCCGGGCCTTGCCCGGCGTGCCGGTGCCGACGGTGTCGCCGAGCGAGACCTCGTAGCAGCCCATGTCGGCCAGCGCGCGCGCCACCGCGGCCACGGCTTGCGGGGCGATCTCGCCCTCGTAGGGGCAACCGAGCACGCACGAGACGTAGCCGCGCACGCGCAGGCCCTGGCGGATCGCCTCGTCACAGACCGGGCGGAAGCGCGCGAGGCTCTCGGCGACCGAGCAGTTGATGTTCTTCTGCGAAAAGCTCTCGGAGGCCGCGCCGAACACCGCCACCTCGCGGGCACCGGCGGCCAGAGCCGCCTCGAGGCCGCGCATGTTCGGCACCAGCACCGGGTAGTCGACCCCGTCGCGGCGCGCGATGCCGGCCAGCACCGCATCGGTGTCGGCCATCTGCGGTACCCACTTCGGGGAGACGAAGCTGCCGGCCTCGATCGCCGGCAGGCCGGCGGCGGAGAGACGGTCGATCAGGCCGACGCGGGTCGCGACGTCGAGCGGTGTGGCCTCGTTCTGCAGGCCGTCGCGCGGACCGACCTCGACGATGCGGACGCGTTCGGGAAGGCCGGGCGCGGTCACTCAGTCGCCTCCGGCCAGCCAGGCGGGCGGACGCTTGTCGAGGAAGGCGCCGATGCCCTCGCGCCCCTCGTCGCTGGCGCGGATGCGCGTGATGCGCTCGGCGGTGTCGGCGATCATCGCGGCGTCCACCGGACCGCGGCTGACGCGGAAGATCAGGTCCTTGGTCTCGCCAAGCGCCTGCGGTCCCGCCTTGGCCAGCGC
>CBDTVS010000294.1:0-3317 GCA_965364245.1 uncultured Gammaproteobacteria bacterium
CCCCGCGAAACCTCCGCCTCGAGATCGAGGTTGGTCGCCGAGATCACGCGCACGTCGATGAGCCGCGAGCGCGAGGAGCCGAGCGGACGGATCTCGCCCTCCTGCAGCACGCGCAGCAGCTTGACCTGCATCGCCGGCGAGGTCTCGCCGATCTCGTCGAGGAAGATGGTGCCGCCGTCGGCCTGCTCGAACAGCCCGACGCGGTCCTCGTAGGCGCCGGTGAACGCGCCGCGCTTGTGGCCGAACAGTTCCGACTCGAGAATCTGGTCGGCGAGCGCGCCGCAATTCTCGATCACGAACGTGCGCTCGGCGCGCGGGCTGTTGTAGTGGATCGCGCGCGCGATCAGCTCCTTGCCGGTGCCCGACTCGCCGGTGACCAGAAGCGGGATGTCGTAGCCGGCGACCTGGCGTGCGGTGGCGACCACGCCGTGCAGCGGGCTCGCCTCGTCCATCGCCAGGCGATCGAAATCGTAATGCTGGCGCAGCGTGCTGCGCTTGGCGGCGACACGCTTCTTCAGCACCGGACCGGCGGTGCGCAGCTCGAGGTCGAGGCGCGCGTTCTCCTGCTGCAGCCGGTAGAGGTCGACCGCGGCGCGTACCGTCAGCAGCAGCGATTCCGGTTGCCACGGCTTGGTCAGGTACTGGTAGATGCCGGCGTCGTTGATGCCGGCGATGATGTCCTCGGTCTCCGTGTAGCCGGAGATGATGATGCGCACCACGTCGGGCCAGCGCTCGCGCATGCGGGTCAGCAACTCGACGCCCGAGGTGCCCGGCATGCGCTGGTCACACAGCACCACGCGCACCCACTCGCGCTCGAGGATGGCCTCGGCGGCGACCGCGTCGGACGCGGTCAGCACCTCGAACTCCTCCATCAGGATGCGCGCGATCGCCTCCTGCGAGCGCACCTCGTCATCGACCACCAGTACCAGCGGCAGCTCGCTCGCGCCCGCCACGCGTCAGTCGCCCTGCGCGCCGCGGCGCGGGTCAGGTGATCGGGTGCCGGTGGACGTGCGCATGGCCGCCATGGCTGCTCGTCTCGAGGTCGATCGGGACCAGGTGGAGCCGTCCGTGGCGTACGCCCGGCTCGGCCATGATCGCGTCGGCGAAGGCGCGCACCTCGCCGGTGGCACCCTGCAGGATCACCGCCTCCATGCAGTCGTCGTGGTCGAGGTGAACGTGGAGCGTCGACAGGCTCAGGTCGTGGTGGCGGTGCTGCACCTCGGTCAGCCGGCCCGAGAGCTCGCGTCGATGGTGGTTGTAGACGTAGCTCAGGCAGGCGATGCAGGCCGGGGCCCGGTCGCTGTCGAGCCGGTCCTGCTCGAGCTGGCGACGCAGCAGGTCGCGGAACGCCTCGGAACGGTTCCGGTATCCCTTGCGATCGATCAATTCCGCCAGCTGCCGGCCGAGTTCGTCGTCCAGGGAAATGGTGATCCGCTCCACGCGGCGCGCCCCCTCGGTGTGCATTCTCCTGTTTGGGAAGGTACCGGGTCGCGGCCGGCGATGCAATTGCGACCCGCGCTAAGATCCGTCACTAACAGTGCGCAATTGCTGGGTTTTTCGTCTACAATGGGAGCCACTGTCCGGCGTTTTCCGCATGTGCAAAAAATCGCCCCAAGGGTGTGCATCCGGGTCATATTAATGTATCATTATGCGCCAATAACTTTTCCTGATACCCCACCCTGCCGCGTGGAAACGTCATGAAACCGTCGCTCAAGGCCCTGCTGGAGTCCTCCCACCTTTACGGCGGCAACGCCACGTTCATCGAGGAGCTGTACGACCAGTACCTCGAGAACCCGAAATCGGTCGCCGAACCGTGGCGCGATTTCTTCGATCGCATGCAGAACGAGGGGCTGCGCGACCGTTCGCACACCCCGGTCATCGAGTCGTTCCGGCGCAAGGACGGTGGTGGGCGTATCGTCGTCCAAGCCGGCGGCATGGATGCGCGCGCGGCCGAGAAACAGGCCGCGGTGCTGCGCCTGATCAACGCCTGGCGCGTGCGCGGCCACCAGCTGGCCAACATCGACCCGCTGCAGCTGAACCAGGAACTGCACGAGCCGCCACCGCGCGACCTCGACCCCCTGTTCCATCACCTGACCGCGCAGGACATGGACACGGAGTTCAACACCGGCTCGCTGGTCGCCCCGGAGCGCATGAAGCTGCGCGACATCGTCGCGTTCTGCGAGGAGGTCTACGGCGGCACCATCGGCGCGGAGTACATGCACATCACCCGCACCCCCGAGAAGCGCTGGATCCAGGCGCGCCTCGAGGGCAGCAAGGCGAAGCTCGACCTGAGCGGCGAGCGCCGCGTGGCGCTGCTCGAGCGCACCACCGCCGCCGAGGGACTCGAGCGCTACCTGCACAGCAAGTACGTCGGCCAGAAGCGCTTCTCGCTCGAGGGTGGCGAATCGCTGATCCCGATGCTCGACGAGATGCTGCAGCGCGCCGGCAGCCACGGCATCAAGGAGACCGCGATCGGCATGGCCCACCGCGGCCGCCTCAACGTGCTGGTCAACATCCTCGGCAAGTCGCCGCGCGAGCTGTTCGAGGAGTTCGAGGGCAAGAAGAAGAAGACCGGCAAGGGCTCCGGCGACGTCAAGTACCACATGGGCTTCTCCAGCGACCTGCAGACCCCGGGCGGCACGATGCACCTCGCGCTGGGCTTCAACCCGTCGCACCTCGAGATCATCAACCCGGTGATCGAGGGCTCGGTGCGCGCCCGCCAGCAGCGGCGCGGCGACCACACCGGCAAGCAGGTGCTGCCGATCCTGATCCACGGCGACGCGGCGTTCGCCGGCCAGGGCGTGGTGATGGAGACGCTGCAGATGTCCAACACCCGCGGTTACGCCACCGGCGGGACCGTGCACATCGTCATCAACAACCAGGTCGGCTTCACCACTTCGAACCCGGTCGACAGCCGCTCGACGTTCCACTGCACCGAGGTGGCGAAGATGGTCCAGGCGCCCATCTTCCACGTCAACGGCGATGACCCCGAGGCCGTGCTGTTCGTCACCCAGCTGGCGCTCGACTACCGCATGGAATTCGGCAAGGACGTGGTCATCGACCTGGTCTGCTACCGCCGCCACGGCCACAACGAGGCCGACGAACCCGCCGCCACCCAGCCGCTCATGTACCGCAAGATCCGCGGCATGCCGACCACCCGCCGCAAGTACGCCGATTGCCTGGTCGAACGCGGGCTGGTCGAAGACGCCGCGGTGCAGGAGATGATGGACGACTACCGCGCCAAGCTCGACCGCGGCGAGCAGGTCGCCGACGTCGACACCGAACCGCGCAGCAACCAGTTCGCCGCCAAGTGGCAC
>CBDTVS010000295.1:0-3316 GCA_965364245.1 uncultured Gammaproteobacteria bacterium
CGGCGAGTTCGACCAGCTGGTGATCGAGGAACGGCACGCGCGCCTCCAGGCCCCACGCCATGGTCATGTTGTCGACCCGTTTGACCGGGTCGTCGACGATCAGCGTCGTGACGTCGAAGCGCAGCACCTGGTCGAGGAAGGTGTCGGCGTCGGGCTCGGCCAGGCGTGCGGCGACCAATGCCGCGGTGTGGTCGTCGCCGCGATACGGCGCGGTGACCGTGGCCAGGAACTCGTCGTGGTCGCGATCGAAGTAGTGATCGCGGAAGCGCTCGACGGCCGGTCGCGCCGGGTCCTCGGCGAGCATGCGCGGGTACCAGAAGTAGCCGCCGAACACCTCGTCGGCGCCCTGCCCGCTCTGCACCACCTTGACCTCGCGCGACACCTGCTCGGCGAGCAGGTAGAAGGCGACCGCGTCCTGGCCGACCATCGGCTCGGCCATCGACCGCCTCGGGGAGCCGTTCGAGCACCTCGTGGTTGGGGATCCGGTAGCGGTGGTGGCGGGTCGCGAAACGCTCCACCACCTGGTCGGAGAACTCGAACTCGCTGCCCTTCTCCTCCGGCTGGTCCTCGAAGCCGACCGAGAAGGTCAGGATGTCACGGGCACCCGCCTCGGCGAGCAGGCCGACCAGCAGGCTCGAGTCGAGACCGCCGGAGAGCAGCACGCCGACCGGGACGTCGGCGATGCGCAGCCGCTTGTCGACCGCGGCAACCAGCGCCTCGCGTACCGCCTCGGCCCACTCCCACTCGCTCAGTGCGTGCTCGGGCCGCTGGGCCGGTAGGTGCCAGTAGACGCGCTCGCGATCGCGGCCGTCGGCCTCGATCGTCAGCGTGGTCGCCGGCGGCAGCTTGCGCACTCCGGCGAGGATGGTGCGCGGCGCCGGGATCACCGCGTGCAGGGTCAGCTGGTGATGCAGGCCGACCGGGTCGATCGAGGTGTCGACGCCGCCCGCGGCGAGCAGTGCCTGGGTGTTGGAGGCGAACCGCAGTCGAGCCGCGTCACGCGTGAGGTAGAGCGGTTTGATGCCGAGACGGTCGCGGGCCAGGAACAGCCGTCGCTGGGCCGCGTCCCAGATCGCGAACGCGAACATGCCGTGCAGTCGCTCGACGCACTTCTCGCCCCAGGCATGGTACGCCTTGACGATGACCTCGCTGTCGCCGTCGGTGAAGAAGTGATAGCCGGCGGCACGCAGTTCGTCGCGCAGCTCCGGGTAGTTGTAGATGGTGCCGTTGAACACCAGCGCCAGGCCCAGCTCGGCATCGACCAGCGGCTGGCTGGCGCGGTGCGAGAGGTCGATGATTGCGAGGCGCTGGTGGCCGAAGGCGAGCGGCCCGTCGGCGTGGCTGCCGGCGTGGTCGGGGCCGCGCCTCTGCAGGCGCCCCATCATGCGGCCGATCGCGCCGAGGTCGGGGGGGCGTTGGTCGAGGCGCAACTCGCCGCAGATTCCGCACATGGGTTCTCTCCGTGGGCCGGGCGCATGGTAGCAGAGCGTCGTGCCGCGACGCCCGGGGGCAACTGACGGAACTCAATGTGCGATCCCGGTCTGTAGTCTACATTCCTCACAGGCCGGCGCACCTGCGCCACGGCTTCCAATTGTCCCGCCGCCCGGATGCGGTTTAACCCAAGCACCCAGGAGTACCGAAGCATGGAACATGCGCTTCCCCCGCTGCCCTACGACATGGACGCCCTCGCGCCGCACATCTCGCGCGAGACCCTCGAGTTCCACTACGGCAAGCACCACCAGACCTACGTCACCAACCTCAACAACCTGATCAAGGGCACCGACCACGAGTCGCAGAGCCTCGAGGAGATCGTCCGCAGCGCCTCCGGCGGCATCTTCAACAATGCGGCGCAGATCTGGAACCACACCTTCTACTGGAACAGCCTGAGCCCGAACGGCGGCGGTGCCGCCACCGGCGCGGTGGGCGATGCGATCAACGCCGCGTTCGGCAGCTTCGACAAGTTCAAGGAGGAGTTCACCAAGAGCTCGGTGACCCTGTTCGGTTCCGGCTGGGCCTGGCTGGTCAAGAAGGGCGACGGCAGCGTCGCCATCGTGCAGACCAGCAACGCCGCGACGCCATTGACCGGCGACGACGTGCCGCTGCTGACCTGCGACGTCTGGGAACACGCCTACTACATCGACTACCGCAACGCCCGCCCGAAGTACCTCGAGGCGTTCTGGTCGCTGGTCAACTGGGATTTCGCCAACGCCAACCTCGGCTGAATCTCCGTCCCACCCCTCACAGGCCGGGGCAGCGAGCGCTGCCCCGGCCTGCTTCGTTGGGCGCCCCAGGGCGCGTTGCAAAGCCCTATCCAGTTAAGTAACATCGATTTTTTCCTACAGGCGGCTCGCCAGGGCCGCCTTTTTCATTTGGGGTTGGGCACGACATGGGCGATGCGCTGATGACCACCTACAACCGGCTGCCGGTCGCGTTCGCGCGTGGTGAAGGCGCCTGGCTGTGGGACTCCGAAGGGCGCCGCTACCTCGACGCGCTGTGCGGCATCGCGGTCACCTCCCTCGGCCACGCCCATCCCGACGTGGCGCGGGCGTTGGCCGACCAGGCAGCGACCCTGCTGCACACCTCGAACATCTACCGCATCCCGCTGCAGGAGCAGCTCGGTGAGCGGCTCTGCACCCTTTCGGGCATGGAGCGCGCGTTCCTGTGCAACTCGGGGGCCGAGGCCAACGAGGCGGCGCTGAAGATCGCGCGCCTGCACGGCCATGCGCGGGACATCGACCAGCCGGCGGTGATCGTCATGGAGCAGAGCTTCCATGGACGCACGCTGGCGACCCTGTCGGCCAGCGGCAGCCGCAAGGTGCAGGCCGGCTTCGAGCCGCTGGTCGCTGCGGTGCTGGTCGAACCGGTCCAGGGCGAGGGCGGCATCCGCGTGCCGACCCCCGGCTACCTCGCCGGTCTGCGCGAGATCTGCGACGAACACGGCTGGTTGCTGATGCTCGACGAGATCCAGACCGGCATCGGCCGCACCGGCCGGATGTTCGCCTGTCAGCACGAGGCGGTGCTCCCCGACGTGATGAGCGTGGCCAAGGCGCTCGGCAACGGCATGCCGATCGGCGCCTGTCTCGCGCGCGGGCCAGCGGCCGAGCTGTTCCATCCCGGGAACCACGGCACCACCTTCGGCGGCAACCCCCTCGCCTGCCGGGTCGGGCTGACGGTGCTCGACATCATCGAGCGCGATGGACTCGTCGCGCGTGCCGCCGAGCTCGGTGCACGCCTGGCCGAGGCGATCGCCGCTGAACGGCTGCCCGGCGTGCGCGCGGTGCGACATCAGGGCCTGATGATCGGCGTCGAGCTCGAG
>CBDTVS010000296.1:0-3270 GCA_965364245.1 uncultured Gammaproteobacteria bacterium
GGCCTCGAGGTGGTGCAGGCAGCCGAGGTTGGCGGTGGCGATCAGCTCCGGTCCGTCGGACTCGAGGTTGGCGAGCTTGTTGGCGCGCAGGCGACCCGACAGCTCCGGTTGCAGCACCGAGTAGGTGCCGGCCGAGCCGCAGCAGAGGTGGGCGTCGGCCACCGGGACGAGTTCGAAACCGAGCCCCTGGAGCAGCGTTTCCGTCACGCCCGGCAGCTTCTGGCCGTGCTGCAGGGTGCACGGGGCGTGGAAGGCGATACGCCGGCCGGACCCGGGCCGGCCCAGCGGCGCCAGGTCGAGCTCGCCGAACAGCTCGGCGGGGTCGCGCGCGGCCGCCGCGACGCGTGCCGCGCGCTCGGCGTAGGCCGGATCGTTGCGCAGCAGGTGGCCGTACTCCTTGACCATCGCCCCGCAGCCGCTCGCGGTCACCAGCAGCGCATCGGCGCCGGCCTCGAGTTCCGGGAACCACGCATCGACGTTGCGCCGTACCCGGTCAAGGGCGTCGTCGGCCGCGGCCATGTGATGGTCGATGGCCCCGCAGCAGCCGGCACGCGGAACGTCCCGGGTCGCGACGCCGAGACGCGCGAGCAGGCGCATGGCGGCGGCGTCGATGGTCGGGCGCAGCGTCGGCTGCACGCAGCCCTGTTGCAGCAGCACGGTACGTAGCGGGTTGGCGACCTGCGGTGCCGGAGGCGTGGCCGTCGGGGCGTGGGCCGGGAGGCCGCCGCGCAGACTGGCCGGCAGCAGACCACGGAACGGGCGGCCGAGGCGCGCCAGCAGCGCGAAGCGATCACGGTCGACCAGTGCGAAGCGCAGCAGGCGGCGGAATGCGCGCTCCGGTGCCGGGCGCGGAACGCGTTGCTCGACGAGCTCGCGGCCGAGATCGAGCAGGCGCGCGTAGGTCACCCCGGAAGGGCAGGTGCTCTCGCAGGCGCGGCAGCTCAGGCAGCGGTCGAGGTGGGTGCGGGTGATGGTGCCGACCTCCTGTCCCTCGAGCAGTTGCTTGACCAGGTAGATGCGGCCGCGCGGGCTGTCGAGCTCGTTGCCGAGCAGCTGGTAGGTGGGGCAGGTGGCGAGGCAGAAGCCGCAGTGGACGCAGTTGCGCAGGATCCCCTCGACGTCCTGGACGGCGGGCGTGGAGGCGAACTCGCTGGCGATCGAGGTCTGCATCGCGCGCTCAGAGCCCGGCGTAGAGCCGGCCAGGGTTCAGGATGGCGTGCGGATCGAGTGCCGCCTTGAGCCGCCGGTGCAGCGCGAAGATGGCCGCGGGCAGCGGCTGGAACGGGCCGTCGTCATCGGCCGGAGTGAGCCGCGTGGCGTGGCCGCCCGCGGCGGCGGCCGCGGCACGCACGGTCTCGACGGGCGCGTCGCTGCGCAGCCAGCGCTGCGCACCGCCCCAGTCGATGAGCCAGCTGCCGGGCAGGTCGGGCTGAGTCGCCGCGGGTGCGAGCGACAGGCGCCAGAGCGGCGCATCGCCGGCGAAGAACCCCAGGGTCCGCTCGCGCAGCGCCTGCCAGAAGGCGGCGCCGTCACCGTCGACCGCGCCACCGAGTTGCGTCACCGCGGCGCGCACGCCCGCCTCGGTACCCGACAGGCGGACCCGCAGCCGCTCGCCGTCGTGGCAGGCGGCGCTGATCGGCAGCGGTTGTCCGGCCCAGCGGTTGACCGCGCTGAGCGCGGCGTCGGCATCGAGTTCCTGCACCAGCGTCACTTCGTGAGCCGGGACCGGCAGCACGCGCAGCGACACCTCGAGCAGCACGCCGAGGGTGCCCTGCGCCCCGGCCATCAGTCGCGACAGGTCGTAACCGGCGACGTTCTTGATCACCTGGCCGCCGAAGCGCAGCAGCTCGCCGCGTCCGTTGAGCATGCGTACGCCGAGCAGGAAATCGCGCGCCGAGCCAGCGTAGGGACGCCGGGGGCCGGAGAGCCCGCAGGCGACGGTGCCGCCGAGCGTGGCGCCACTGCCGAGGTGCGGTGGTTCGAAGCCGAGCATCTGTCCGCGCTCGGCGAGCGCCGTCTCGAGCTCGGCCAGCGGGGTCCCGGCGCGCGCGGTGACGACCAGTTCGGTCGGTTCGTACTCGACGATGCCTGCATGGCCGGCCAGGCTCAGCGGTTCGGCGTCGACCGGCCGGCCAAGGCCACGCTTGGTGTCGCCGCCGACCGGGCGCAGCGGCGTGCCGGCGGCAGTGGCCGCGACGACCGCTGCGGTGAGTTCCTCGGTGCGTTCCCCGTCGCCCATCTCAGAAACGCTCGATGTCAGGGAACGGCAGTTGGCCGCCGTGCACGTGCATCCCGCCGAGCTCGGAGCAGCGTGCGCTGCTCGGGATCGCCTTGCCCGGATTGAGCAGGCGCTCCGGGTCGAGCGCGGCCTTCACCGCGTGGAACTGCTCGATTTCCGCGGCAGAGAACTGCACGCACATCTGGTTGATCTTCTCCATGCCGACCCCGTGCTCACCGGTAATGGTGCCACCGACCTCGACGCAGAGCTCGAGGATCCGAGCGCCGAACTCCTCGGTCCGTTCCAGCTCGCCGGGGTTGTTGGCGTCGTAGAGGATCAGGGGATGCAGGTTGCCGTCACCGGCGTGGAACACGTTGGCCACCGGCAGACCGTACTCCTCGGAGAGCGCGGTGATGCCCTCGAGCACGCGCGCCAGGTGGCGGCGCGGGATGGTGCCGTCCATGCAGTAGTAGTCGGGGGCCACGCGCCCGACGGCCGGGAAGGCGTTCTTGCGTCCCGACCAGAACGCGGCACGCTCGGCCTCGTCCTGCGCCACGCGCACCTCGCTGGCACCGCACGCCTCCATCAGCGTACGCACCTGGTCGATCTGCGCGTCGACCTCCTCGACGGTGCCGTCGAGCTCGCACAGCAGGATCGCCGCCGCGTCGGTCGGGTAGCCGGCATGCACGAAGTCCTCGGCGGCCTGGATCGCCGGGCCATCCATCATCTCGAGTCCGCCCGGCGTGATGCCGGCGGCGATGATCCGGCTGACGGCGTCGCCCGCGGCGGGGATCGAGGCGAACGCGCCGAGCACCACCCGCGCACACGACGGCAGCGGCAGCAGCTTGACGGTGATCTCGGTGACCACGCCGAGCATGCCCTCGGAGCCGATCACCAGCGCCAGCAGGTCGTAGCCAGGGGCGTCTAGGGCATCGCCGCCGAGCGTCAGCCGCTCGCCGTCGATGGTCAGCATCTCGACCGCGAGGATGTTGTGCACGGTCAGGCCGTATTTCAGGCAGTGCACGCCACCGGCGTTCTCGGCGACGTTGCCG
>CBDTVS010000297.1:0-3260 GCA_965364245.1 uncultured Gammaproteobacteria bacterium
TTACTCTACGCCGACGGGAACAAGGCCGACCTGACCGCCGAGCTGCAGCGCCGCGGCGAGTTGCAGACCGAACTCGCCTACATCGAGAAGATGTGGCTCGAGGTCGGCGAGGAGCTCGAGCAGATCGGCGTGCAATGATTGGGTCGCGGTCCGTGTCGTGGAATGTGGCAGAATCCACAGAAAACCCGGGGGAAGCCGTGCGAACCTGCACGGGATGCGAACCATGAACGAGCCCAGCGAGATCGCGCGTCGACTCGCCCGCGCGAAGTGGGCCTACGTCACGCGTAACGTCGATCCGGCGCTGGCTGTCCGGCTGCTGACCGGAAAACAGGTGCCCCGCGCCGGTGACCTGGTACTCGCGCGTATCGACCAGCGCGGCCAGCACCGCCGTCTCGAACTGGTGACCAGCCGCCGCGCCGAGCTTTTCGAGGGCGACGAGGTGGTGGTTGCTTACGCCGACCGCTACGCCCCGGACCAGTTCGAGGGTATGGTCCCGGAGCACCTCGGGCGCTGCCGGCTGGTCGCGGCCGGCGGCATCGCCGCACGCCTGCTGCACGCCCACCAACGGGTGCGCAGCGCGACGCGCATCACACCGCTCGGCCTGGTCGCCGATGCCGATGGCAAGCGGCTCAACCTGCGCCGTTTCCGCCTCGAGACCCGCAAGGAGATCGACCCGGAACCGCTGTTCCTGGTCGTCGCCGGCACGGCGATGAATTCCGGCAAGACCACCGTCTGCGCGAACCTGGTCAAGGGGCTGGTACGCCACGGCCTCAAGGTCGCCGCCGCCAAGTTGACCGGCACCGGCGCCGGGGCCGACTACCGTGCGTTGGTCGACGCCGGGGCCGAGCCGGCCTTCGATTTCGTCGACGCCGGATTCGCGTCGACCTACCGCGTCGATCCCGCGCGGGTCTGGAAGATCGCGCGCACGCTCTGCGCCCACCTCGCCGCGACCCGGCCCGACGTGGTGGTGCTCGAGATCGCCGACGGCGTGCTGCAGCAGGAGACCGCGGCGCTGCTGTCGCGGCCGGGTTTCGCCCGGCGACTCGACGGCGCCCTGTTCGCCGCCTACGACGCGCTCGGCGCGCAGGCCGGGGTGGGCTGGCTCGAGGAGCGCGGTATCCCGGTGATCGGGGTCACGGGCGTCCTGACCGGCTCGCCGCTGATGGTGCGTGAAGCGCGCGCGGTGACCGGATTGCCGGTGTTCGGCACCGAGGCACTCCGCCGCAGCAATGTCGCTGCGCTGGTGCACAACTGCCTGCGTGCGCGGCGCCGGCGCGGGAAACGGCAGCGGTGAGCGTGCTGCCGCCGGTACTGGACCGCCGTCGGCGCCCGGCGTTCATCCGTCTGGTGCTCAACGGCCTGTTCCAGGCCGGCGCCATCATCGGCGCGATGATCCTGGTGCGCCACGCCTTCAACGTCATGCTCAACCCGGCCTTCGACGATCCGGAGGTGCACCTGTTCGACATGCGCGAGGTGTGGCAGGTCGCCCTGTTCGCGCTCGGCCTGCTCGCGTGCACCGGGGCAGCCGCACTGCTGCGCATGGCCGAGCGGATCGATGCCGAGCGTCTTGGCCAGAGTTACGTGCACCGCATCCGCCTGCTGCTGTTCGACAGCATGGCCAAGTTCGCACCCCGCGCGCTGGCCAGCCAGTCGACTGGCGCGGTCGCGCTGCGCTTCGTCGGTGACCTCAACGCCCTGCGGCGCTGGGTCAGCATGGGCCTGGCGCGCATCGTCGTCGCTGCGATCGTGGTGCCGAGCACGCTGGGGTTCATGGCCTGGCTCGATCCCTGGCTGGCGCTCGGCTGCGCACTGGTGCTCGGTCTCGGACTGGTCGGCAACCTGCTGCTCGGGCCGCGCATGCACCGCACGGTCGCCGAGGCACGCCGGCGCCGTGGCCACCTCGCGGCCAACATCACCGAGAAGATCGCGTCCTTCGCCGTGCTGCAGGCCTTCGATCAGGTGCGCCGGGAGCGCGCCCGTTTCAGTCGCCACAGCCGGCGCCTGCGCGATGCCATGGTCGAACGTGCGCAGAGTTCGGGCCAGATGCGGGTGATCACCGAGGGTGCCACCGCGGTGTCGATGGCGCTGGTGCTGTCGCAGGGTGCGCTCGAGGTGTTCTGGGGCATGACCTCGTCGGGCAACGTCGTCGCGGCACTCGCCGTGGTCGGGTTCCTGGTCGGGCCATTGCGCGGCCTCGGACGGGTTCACGAGTACTACCAGGCGGCCCGGGTCTCGCGCGAGAAGGTCGAGGATTTCCTGCAGACGCGGCGCATGCGCGGCCGCTCGCCACGCCGCGAGGCCCTTACGCCCGCCGACGGGACCATCCGCGTCGAGGGCGTCAGCGTCGCCGGGGCGCTCAGTGACGTCAGCGCGATCGTCGAGGGCGGACAGCGCGTGGCCCTGCTCGGTGCGAACGGCTCCGGCAAGTCGACGCTGCTCTACGTGATCGCGCGCCTGGTCGACCCCGACGCCGGTCGGGTTCTGATCGACGGCCAGGAACTCGGCGAGTGCAATATCGCCTCGGTCCGCAGGGCGATCAGTCTGGTCAGTCCCGATCTGCCCCTGCTGCGCGGTTCGCTGGAGTCGAACCTGCGCTACCGCTGGCCGGATGCGCCGGACGAGGAGGTCGCAAGGGTGCGGCGGATCTGCGGCCTCGACGAGTTGCTCGACAAGCTGCCGCGTGGAGCACGCTTCAGGGTCCAGGAGGGCGGGCAGAACCTCTCGCTCGGCCAGCGTCATCGCCTGACGATGGCGCGTGCGCTGCTAGGTAACCCGGCCATCCTGCTGCTCGACGAGTTCGATGCCAATCTCGACGAAGAGACCCGGGCGCTGCTCGA
Source organism: uncultured Gammaproteobacteria bacterium (assembly GCA_965364245.1). Taxonomy (GTDB): domain Bacteria; phylum Pseudomonadota; class Gammaproteobacteria; order QNFN01; family QNFN01; genus QNFN01. The sequence goes on from CBDTVS010000297.1 coordinate 2,838, forward strand.
CGTCGTGCTCGAGGAATTCCCGGGTACCGTGGTGATGATCACCCGTGACGAGGCGCGCATCGCGCGTGCCGATCGCATCTGGCGACTCGAAGAGGGACGCATGGTCGAGGACCGCGAACGGCCGGTCACAACCCCGACCGCCGGGGTGGAGATGGGCACGGTCGTGCTGCGTGGCGAGGAGCAGACATCGTGAAACAAACCCTCACGCCCGGCGTCTGCATACGGCGCACGGTCGATACGACGCTGCCGCTCGACTACTTCGTCTACCTGCCCAGGAGCGGTCTGCGCGACGGCAGGCTGCTGGTGTCGATCCACGGCATCTCGCGCAACGCCGAGGAGCACGTGGCCGGCTTCGCCCCGCTCGCGGAGCGCTACGGCGCGGCCATCGTCGCACCGCTGTTTCCTGCGGCTGAGTACCGTCGC
>CBDTVS010000298.1:0-3256 GCA_965364245.1 uncultured Gammaproteobacteria bacterium
CGGGCTGGCCGTGGACGAGATGATGATGTCGGCCTCCGGCAGGTGGGCCGGGATCTCCTCGAGCGCGATCGAGTAGCCGCCGAACTCGCTGGCCAGCAGGTGGGCGCGCTCGGCGGTGCGGTTGGCGACCACCATGCGCCCGATGCCGTTCTGGTGCAGGTGGCGCGCGACCAGCTCGATGGTCTCGCCGGCGCCGATCAGCAGCGCGGTCTTGTCGCCGAGCTCGCCGAAGATCTGGCGCGCGAGGCTGACCGCGGCGAACGCCACCGACACCGGGCTCGAACCGATCTCGGTGTCGGTGCGCACCTGCTTGGCCACCGAGAAGGTGTGCTGGAACAGCCGGCTGAGCAGCCCGCCGAGGGTCCCGGCCGAGCTGGCCGCCTGGTAGGCATCCTTCATCTGACCGAGGATCTGCGGTTCGCCGAGCACCAGCGAATCGAGGCCGCTGGCGACGCGCAGCATGTGGCGCACCGCATCGTGGTCGGGGTGGGAGTAGATGTAGGGCGCGAGGTCGGAGCGCGGCAGCTGGTGGTAGCGGCTCAGCCAGTCCACCACCACGCTGGCGTCGTCGTGGCTCAGGCCGCAGTAGAGCTCGGTGCGGTTGCAGGTCGAGAGGATCGCGGCCTCGGTCACCGGGGCCTGGGCGCTGAGCTCGTGCAGCGCCTCGACCATCCGTTCCGGGGTGAAGGCCACCCGTTCGCGGACGTCGACCGGCGCCGTCTTGTGGTTGATTCCCAGAGCCAGCAGTGACATGTTGACCGTAAACCGTTAGAAAACGTGCAAATTCTGCGCGATGCCCACGCCCAGCACAAGTCGCGCGTGCCATCCAGGAAGTCAGATCGCATCGGCGACTCGCCGTTCCGTGAACGGTACATGCCGGGGGCGGTCTGAGAGACGTAGTTGTAGAATGGCCACGTGCCCGAGACCTTCCCCATGATCCGACTCCTCGCCCCGCTGTTGGCCAGCGTGTGGTTGTTCGCCGGTTGCGCCCAGGGCCCAGCCAGGCAGGCCGACGAAATGTCCCAGGTGCAGATCGTCGACACGCCGCCGCCACCGGAGTCGCCGCTCTACGGCCTGATGGTCGGCGAGGTCGCGGCCCAGCGCGGCGACTACCAGGTCGGCCTCGAGCGCTACTATGCCGCTGCCCGTGACGAGCGCGACCCGCGCCTCGCCGAGCGCGCGACCCACTTCGGCCTGTATACCGACGACCATGCGCTGGCCCTGCAGGCGGCACGGCTGTGGCGCGAACTCGCGCCGGAGAACCGCCTGGTGGTGCGCATCATCGCCAACCTCGAACTGCGCCTGGGCAACGTCGACGCGGGCCTGGCCGAGCTGCGCGGCTTCCTCGCCAGCGAGCCCGAGCTTGGCGAGGCGTTCGCGCAGTTGACCGCGTTGCTGGTGCGCCTGCCCGACAAGGCGGTCGCGCTCGAGGTCGCCGGACGCCTGACCGCCGACTACCCGGCCCAGGCCGAGGCGCACTTCGCGCATGGTGCCGTGGCGCGCCACGCGGCGCGCCTCGGGCTGGCCGAGAGCGAGATGGCCGAGGCGGTGCGCTTGCGCCCCGACTGGGTCCAGGCGCGCGCCAACCTGGCCCAGGTGCAGGTCGCGCTCGGTCACCACGACGCCGCGCTGGCGACGCTGGCCGCCGGTGTCGAGGCGGTGCCGGAGAGCCGCGACCTGCGCCTCGCCTACGCGCGGCTGCTGATGAACCGCGGCCAGGTGCACGAGGCCCGCGCCCAGTTCAAGGCGGTCTCCGCGGCCAACCCGGGCGACCCCGACATCCTCTATGCACTGGCGCTGCTGTCCCTCGAGACCCGCCAGTTCGACGAGGCCGAGAAGTACTTCCTCGAGCTCGAGAAGGGCGACGGCCGGGGCGACGACGCGCGCTTCTTCCTCGGCCGGCTGGAGGCGCAGCGCGATAACCTCGACGGCGCACTCGCCTGGTACGAGAAGGTCACCGGTGGCGAGTACGTCGACGAGGCACAGATCCAGGTCGCCGCGGTACTGGCCCGCCAGGGACGTCTCGAGGAGGCGCTCGACCGGGTCCGTGGGTTGCGCGACATCAAGCCCGAACTGCGTGTCCGCCTGCTGCTGGTGGAGGGTGAACTGCTCGCCGACGCCGACCGCGAGGGCGAGGCGATGGGGCTCTACGACGCGGCACTCGCCGAAACGCCGGACAGCGACGACCTGCTCTATGCGCGGGCGATGCTCGCCGAGCGCCTCGACCGCCTCGACCTGCTCGAGCGCGACCTGCGCACCCTGATCGAGCGCGATCCGAGCAACGCCAGCGCGCTCAACGCGCTCGGCTACACCCTCGCCGACCGCACCGAGCGCCATGCCGAGGCGCTGGAGCTGATCCGGCGCGCCTTCGAGATCCGTCCCGACGACGCGGCGATCATCGATTCGATGGGCTGGGTCCACTACCGACTCGGTGACCGCGAGGCGGCGCTGAACTACCTGCGCGACGCCTACGCGCGCAGCCAGGATCCCGAGATCGCGGCCCACCTGGGTGAGGTGCTGTGGGTGACCGGCGAGCAGCAGCGTGCCCGTGAGATCTTCGACGAGGCCCTGCGCACCCATCCGGACAACGAGGTCCTCAGGCGCGCGGTCGAACGCATCGCGCCGTGATCCGGCTCGGCCGTGTCGTCGTGCTGGCGCTCCTCGCCGTGGCCTGCGCGACTCCGCCGCAGAAACCCCCGGCCCCGCTCGCGACGCTGCCGTCCAGCTGGGAGGTGCGTGGCCGGCTGGCGGTCAACCTGGCCGACGAGGCGTGGCACGGCACGTTTGCCTGGCGCCTCACCCCGGATCGTCAGCGGGTCGAACTCGCCGGACCGTTCGGCCAGGGGAGCGCGCGGCTCGACGAGGACGTGGCCGGCGCCACGCTGGACCTCGGTGGTGGTGAGGTGTTGCACGGCACGGACACCGAGGCGCTGCGCGAACGCCAGTTCGGCTGGAGCCTGCCGCTGGGTGGTCTCCGCCACTGGATCGGCGGGCGGGCCGATCCCGGGCGCCCAGCGACGTCGCGACTCGATGCCGACGGCCGACTGGTCGCTCTCGCGCAGGACGGTTGGCAGATCGCCTTCGAACGTTACCGCGAGGTGGCCGGCGCCGGGGCCCTGCCGCACCGCGTCGTGCTGGAGCGCGATGACCTGGAGGTGCGCCTGGTGATCGACGCCTGGCAGCTCGGCCATAATGCGGGTGACGGCTGATGGCGGACGTCGACCAGCCCTGGCCGGCGCCGGCCAAGCTCAACCTG
>CBDTVS010000299.1:0-3219 GCA_965364245.1 uncultured Gammaproteobacteria bacterium
AACGTCGGGCGTGGCCGCAGCGTGGTCGAGGCCGACCTGGTCGATGCGCTGCGCACCGGCAGGCCGCGTGCCGCGGTGCTGGACGTGTTCGAGAGCGAGCCACTTCCAGAGACCAGCCCGCTCTGGACGCTGCCGAATGCCTACCTGACGCCGCACGACGCAGCGCTCAGCCGGCCTGCCGACGTGTTCGGCCGGTTCGTCGCCAACTACCGCCGTCACCTGGCCGGTGAGCCGCTGGCCGACGTGGTCGATTTCGCGCGCGGTTACTGAGCCGCGGAATCATCCCGCGCAGGGGCGGTCGTATAATCGAGCGCCATGCGCACCCCGGGGAGAAAACCTTGATGTCACGCTTGCTGATGCTTTCCGTCCTGCTGCTCGCCACCACGCCGCTGCTGGCCGCGAGTCCATGGGACGCGCCCGCGGTCGAGCACCAGGGCAGCCGCGAGATCACCGTCTATCGCAGCCCGACCTGCGGCTGCTGCAAGGGCTGGATCGACCACCTGCGCAGCCACGGCTTCGAGGTCACCGACGTGCAGCGCGACGACGTCAACCCGACCAAGCAGCAACTCGGTCTGCCGCAGGAGCTCGCGTCGTGCCACACCGCGGTGATCGACGGCTACGTGGTCGAGGGCCACGTGCCGGCCGACGACATCAAGCGCCTGGTCGCCGACAAGCCCGATCTCGCCGGGATCGCGGTGCCGGGCATGCCGGTCGGGCCGCCGGGGATGGAGATGGGCGAACGCAAGGACCCGTTCGCGGTGATCGGCTTCGATCGCGAGGGGCGCGTCGAACCCTATCGGCAGTACTGGCAGTACTGAGTCGGCGGGCGGCGCTCAGCCGCCGGTGCCGGTGCGCTCCCCCGTCTCCTTCGCGGCCGCCTTGGTAGCCTTCTCCTTGGCCTTCTTCTCCGGGTCGGGAAGCATGCCCGGCATGTGGATGATGTCGGTCGGGCAGACCGCGACACACACCTGTTCGCAGCCGGGGCCGTAGGCGGTGCAGGTCTCGTGGTCGACGTTGATCACGCCGTTCTCGTCGAATGATATCGCCTCCGCCGGGCACTTCTTGATGCACAGCTGGCACTGGATGCAGCCGACCGTGCACACGCTCTTGACCGACTTGCCCTTGTCGCGGGTGGTGCACGACAGCAGCACCCGGTGGTGGCGCGGCATCATCTCCAGCGTCTCTTTCGGGCAGGCGTCGACGCACAGGCCGCACCCGGTGCACTTGACCACGTCGATGGCGACGATGCCGTCGTCAGTCATGCGGATGGCGTCGAACGCGCAGACCCGCTGGCAGTCGCCGAGGCCGAGGCAGCCGTACTTGCACGCCTTGGGCCCACCGAACGACAGCGCCGCCGCGGCGCAGGTGTGGATGCCGACGTAGGTCGCCTGCTCGCGCGCCACGCTGCGGATGCCGGCGCAGCGCAGCATCGCCACCTCCTCCTTGATCTCGCCGACCTTCTTGCCGGTCAGCTCGCCGATGGTGATCGCGATCTCCTGGCCGCCCGGCGTGCACAGCGTCGGCGAGACGTCGCCGTCCTCGACCACGTGCTCGGCGTAGGCGGCGCAGCCGCCGAAGCCGCAGGCGCCGCAGTTCGCCGCCGGCAGGTTGTCCTTGACCTCGTCGATCACCGGGTTGGTGGCGACGTGGAAACGGCGTGCGGTCGCCGCCAGCGCGATGCCGAACAGCAGCCCGAGCACGGTGAAGACCGCGATTCCCCAGACGGCGACTTGCAGCAGTTCCATCGCGCGCCCCTACAGGAACGACAGGCCGGAGAAGCCGAGGAACGCCAGCGCGAACAGCCCGGCGACGATGAACGCGATCGGCAGGCCGCGGAACACCACCGGCACCGGCGCCATGTCGACCCGCTCGCGCGCGCAGCTGAACAGGAACAGCGCCAGCGCGAAGCCGAGCCCGGAGCCGAGCGCCAGCGCGAAGCCCTCGACCAGGTTGGCCTCGTTGGTGGCGTTGAGCAGCGGCACGGCGAGGATGATGCAGTTGGTGGTGATCAGCATCAGGTAGATGCCGAACTTGCCGTGCAGCACCTTGTTGACCTTCTTTAGCACCAGGTCGGTGCCCTGCACCAGGCAGGCGACGATACCGATAAAGGCAATGATCTGCAGGAAGTCGAGACTCAGCGGGCGCATGACGAACTCGTTCAGCGCCCAGGTCAGCATGCCCGAAAGCAGGCCGACGATGGTGAAGGTGACGCCCATGCCGATGGCGGTCTCCTTCTTGCGGCTGACGCCGAAGAAGACGCACAGCCCGAGATAGCGGGTGAAGACCATGTTGTTGATTAGCGCCGAGCCGATCACCCCAGCCACCAGCACCGCCATCGCCGACGGTGCGATGCTCCACATCAGGTCGCTGCCCGCGAGGGTCATCAGGTAGTGGTCGGCGGTCTGGAGCGTCTCGGTGGTGGTCACCAGGAAGGTGCCTGGCTCGCTGCCCGGCGAGACCGCGGTGACCTCGAGCAGGATGTCGGCGTCGTCGGCGCGCACCAGGCGCAGCAGCTCGCTGTTGGCAGGCAGCGCGCCCTCGACGAGGATCTGGTGGTCGTTGAGGACTTTCGCGTCAGCCATGACAGCCCTTGTAGTCGTCCTTGACGGCGATCCCGCGCTTGACGTCGACCCAGTTGAACAGCGCCATGATCAGGCCGATGGTGAAGAAGCCGCCGGCCGGCAGGATCACCAGCAGCAGCGGGTTGAAGTCGACCAGGGGGTAACCGAACACGCTGCCGCTGCCGAGCAGCTCACGCAGTGCGCCGGTCAGGATCATCGCCACCAGGAAGCCGAGCCCCATGCCGAAGCCATCCCAGAAGGCCGGCGTGACCGGGTGCTTCATCGCGAACAGTTCCATGCGCGAGATGATGATCGCGAACGCGACGATCAGCTTCACGTAGAGCCCGACCTCGGCGTAGAGATCGGGGAAGAACGCGGCCAGCACCATGTCCATGACGCTGACCCAGATGGCGATGATGATGGTGAAGATCGGGATGCGGATCTTCGGGATGATGACGTTCTTGAGCAGCGACGCCGAGACGCTCGAGAGCACCTGGACGACAAACACCGCGACGCCGAGCAGCAGGCCGTTCTTGACCGTGGTGGTGACGGCGACCGCCGGGCACAGGCTCAGCGCCAGGCGGAACACCGGGTTCTCGTCGAACAGGCCGCGCATCAGCAACGTGCCGATCGGGGGCGAGGTGCGGGTGGTGGCGAT
>CBDTVS010000300.1:0-3201 GCA_965364245.1 uncultured Gammaproteobacteria bacterium
GTGACGGTGGCGGGCAGGTAGTCGACCGCCGCGCGCTCGGTCGCCAGGTTGACGGTGGCGGCGAGCACGCCGGGCTCCCTCTTCAGCACCCGCTCGACGCGCGACACGCACGCCGCGCAGGTCATGCCGCCGACCTGCAGCTCGATGCGGGTGCGCTCGGTCGCGTAGCCCGCGTCGTCGACCGCCGCGAGCAACGCCGGCAGGTCGGCCTCGCCGGGTACGAAATCGACGCGTGCCTGCTGGGTCGCGAGGTTGACGCTCGCCGCGCGGACCCCCGGCTGGCGCTTCAGCACCCGCTCGACGCGACCGACGCAGGCCGCGCAGGTCATGCCGCCGACCCCGAACCTGATCTCCGCATTCATTGGTCTGCCTTGCCCGTGCACCGCCTCAGCGGTACTTCAGGACCTCCATCAGCTCGGCGACGATCGCGTCGGTGTCGCCGCGCTGCGCCGCCGAGACCACGTGGTCGCGCAGGTGGCTCTGCAGCACCAGCCCACCCACCTTGTCGAGCGCGCCCTGGACGGCCTTGATCTGCTTGAGCACGTCGACGCAGTAGACGGTCTCGTCCTCGCACATGCGCAGCACGCCCTCGACGTGGCCCTTGATCGACAGCAGCCGGCGACGCGCCGACTCGCGCGTGGCGGGATCGAGGCGCAGGCCGTGACAGCCCGGGTCGCTCACGCGACCTCCGCCGTGTAACCCTCCTCGACGATCGCGGCGACCAGTGCCGCGGCGTCGGCCGAACCCTCGACCTCGGCCACCTGGTCGTTGCGGTCGACGCGGGTCACCGCCGTCACGCCGGGCACCGCCTCCAGCGCCTTCTTCACCGCGGCCTCGCAGTGGCCGCAGGTCATCCCCGTCACCTTCAAGCTGGTCATGTCGTCCTCCGTATCACGCGCTATCCCTCCCCGGGTGGGGTGGGTAATGAAAGTATCGATCAGCACGCCATGCATGTCAATGCGGGTGCATGGTGATGCGTTGTCACACCGGGTGGTGCCGTTCATACTCGCGGCACGATCAGGGGGAGAGCCGATGCAGGTCGACAACAACCGGGTGGTCTCGTTCCACTACCTGCTGCGCGACGACGACGGCAACGAGCTGGGCCACAGCGGCGAGGTCCCGGTGACCTACCTGCACGGCCACGGCAGCCTGGTGCCGGGCCTCGAGGCCGGCCTGCTCGGCCACGCGAGCGGCGAACAGCTGCAGTTCAGCGTGCCGCCCGAGGAGGCCTACGGCCCGCATCAGGATCTGCCGTCGGTGCGCGTTCCGCTCAAGCGCCTGCTCGGCAAGAAGCGGCCGCAGCCGGGCGACGTGGTCGCCTACCAGGCCGACGACGGCACGCGCCAGGCCACCGTGATCAAGGTCGGCAAGTTCAACGTCGACGTCGACCCCAACCACCCGCTGGCCGGGGCGACGCTGCACTTCGAGATCGAGATCCTCGAGGTGCGCGAGGCCACCGCCGAGGAGCTCGCTCACGGCCACGCCCACGGTCCCGGCGGCCACCAGCACTGACCCTCAAGGACGACCCCAGACATGAGTGACAACACCACCCGCAGCCTCGCCGTGTTCTGCGATTTCGAGAACGTCGCGCTCGGCGTGCAGGACGCCAAGTACAGCGCCTTCGACATCCGCCGGGTCCTCGAGCGCCTGCTTGTAAAGGGCAACATCGTGGTCAAGAAGGCCTACTGCGACTGGGCCCGCTACAAGCAGTTCAAGGCGCCGATGCACGAGGCGTCATTCGAGCTGATCGAGATTCCCCACGTGCGCCAGTCGGGCAAGAACTCCGCCGACATCCGCATGGTCGTCGACGCCCTCGACCTCTGCTACACCAAGGCGCACGTCGACACCTTCGTGATCATCAGCGGCGACTCCGACTTCTCGCCGCTGGTCAGCAAGCTGCGCGAGAACGACAAGCTGGTGATCGGGGTCGGCGTCAAGCAGTCGACCTCCGACCTGCTGACCTCGAACTGCGACGAGTTCATCTACTACGACGACCTGGTGCGCGAGAGCGGCAAGAAGAAGCGCAGCCGGCGCAAGCCGGCGGCGGAGAAGGGCGAACAGAAGAGCAGTACGACGAAGTCGGCGAGCGAGGAGGAGACCCGCCAGGAAGCGGTCGACCTGGTGCTCGAGACCGTCGAGGCGCTGTTCGAGGAGCGTGGCGACCAGGAGAAGATCTGGGGCTCGATGGTCAAGCAGGCGCTGAAGCGCCGCCAGCCCGGCTTCAGCGAGGGCTACCACGGCTTCCGGGGCTTCAATGCACTGCTCGAGGAGATGCGCGACCGCGGCCTGCTCGAGCTCGAGCACGATGACAAGTCGGGCGGCTACATCATCCGCAGCTCCGCCCAGGATGAGTAAGCCCTTGATAAAAGACACCCATGGCTTAGGCTGGTAGCAACGACGCGCGCCGGGCCGAGACCGGCGCCCAACTGCGGACGGGCGGCATGAGCTACGACGTTCTCTTCTACGGGGTGGTCAAGCCGGGGCACGATCCCGAGCAGGCGCGGAACAACCTCGCGACGCTGTTCAAGACCGAGCGCGGCAAGGTCGACCCGCTGTTCTCCGGCGGCGAGGTGGTGATCAAGCGCGGGGTCGACGAGGCCACCGCGAAGCGCTACCAGGCGGCGTTCGCCCAGGCCGGCCTGGTCTGCCAGCTGCGCGAGGCGGGCAGTGCGCCGCCGAGCGCGGCGAGTGGCGCGGGGGAGGGCGAACCGACCGTCGCCGAGTCCGGCAGCCGGCTGTCGCCGGAGAGCCCCGACGCGCCGCCGGCGCCCGACACCAGCCACCTGAGCGCCGCCGAGACCGGCGCCGACGTGCTCGAGGGCTTCGCGGCACCGGAGCCGCCGCCGGCCCCGGACGTCAGCCACCTGTCGGCGAGCGCGGAGGTCGACGACCTGCTCGAGGGGGTGGAGCGCGAACCGCCGCCCCCGCCCCCCGATATCAGCCACCTCTCGGCGAGCGAGGCCGAGGACCTGACGGCCGACATCGAGCGCGCGCCGCCACCGCCGGCGCCGGACATCAGCCACCTGACCACGGCCGAGACCGGGGCCGACGTGATCGAAAAGCGCGAGGAGAAGGAGGCACCGCCGCCGCCGGACACCAGCCACCTGGGCATGGCCGACGACGAGAAGAGCTAGTTCGGCAGACCGCCGGGCGCAACGCGCCCGCCGCGGTTCAGGGCATCTGGATCCCGCCGCCGGGCAT
>CBDTVS010000301.1:0-3194 GCA_965364245.1 uncultured Gammaproteobacteria bacterium
GGTGCCGACCGGGAACGCGGTCAGCACCCGCATATCGCAACCGGCGGTGGCGAGCGCGGATTGCAGCGCCAGCGCGTTGATCACGGTGGCGAGCATGCCCATCTGGTCGCCGCTGACCCGGTCGAGCCCGGAGGCGACCAGCTCGGCGCCGCGGAAGATGTTGCCGCCGCCGATCACCAGGCCGATCTCGACCCCGTCGCGCGCCAGCTCGGCGATCTCGCCGGCGACGCGGACCAGCACCTGCGGGTCGATGCCACCGTCACCGCCCCCGGCGAGCGCCTCGCCGCTGAGCTTCAGCAGGATGCGCCGGTAGCGGTCAGCCATGTCGGTGTCTCCGCGACTCAGCCGCCCTGCACCTGGGCCATCACCTCGGCGGCGAAGTCCTCCTGCTTCTTCTCGATCCCCTCGCCGACCTCGAAGCGGGCGAAACCACTGACCGAGGCCCCGGCCTGCTTGAGCAGGTCGCCGACGCTCTGGTCGGGGTTCTTGACGAACGGCTGCCCGACCAGCGTCACCTCGGCGAGGAACTTGCGTACCCGGCCCTCGACCATCTTCTCGACGATGTTGGCCGGCTTACCGCTTTCGGCCGCCTGGGCGGTGAAGATCTCACGCTCCTTGGCGACCAGTTCGGCCGGTACGTCGCCCTCGGCGACGCACACCGGACGACTCGCGGCGACGTGCATCGCCAGGTCCTTGCCGAGCGCCTCGTCGCCGCTGTGGCTGACCACGACGCCGATGCGCGTGCCGTGCAGGTAGCTCGCGAGCGCCCCTTCACCGGCCTCGAGCAGCACGAAGCGGCGCACGTTGATGTTCTCGCCGATCTTGGCGACCAGCGCCTGACGCACGGCGTCGACGGTGTCGCTACCGCCGTCCAGCGGCGCGCCGAGCAGCGCGTCGAGATCGGCCGGAGCCTGCTCGAGCGCGGTGCGTGCCACCGCGGCGGCGAAGGCGCGGAAATCGTCGCCCTTGGAGACGAAGTCGGTCTCGCTGTTGACCTCGACCATCGCGACGCGGCGGCCATCGGCGGCCTCGGCGATCTCGATGGTACCCTCGGCGGCCACCTTGCCGGCACGCTTGCCGGCCTTGGCCAGGCCGCTCTTGCGCATCAGTTCGATCGCGGCCTCGATGTCGCCATCGGTCTCGACCAGCGCCTTCTTGCACTCCATCATGCCGGAGCCGGTGCGCTCACGCAGCTCCTTGACCATGCTCGCGGTTATCGTCATCTCTCTACACCTCGGTGTTATTCGTAGTCCCCGGCCGGCGCCATCGCGACCGGCCGGGATTCCGGGCGGAGCCCGGACGCTTACTCGCTCGCTTCGGCGGGCGCGGCGGCCGGCTCGGCAGCAGCGGGCGCCTGCTCGGCTGCGGCCTTCTCGGCAGGAGCCTCCTGTGCGGGGGCCTCCTCCGCGGCTGGCGCCGGCTTGGCCTCGGCCTTCGACTGTTCGGTGACCTGACCCATGCTCGCCTGGCCACTGAGGATCGCCTCGGAGACGCTCTGGCAGTAGAGCTGGATCGAGCGCATCGAGTCGTCGTTACCGGGGATGATGTAATCGATGTTGTCGGGGTTGTGATTGGTGTCGACGACACCGACCACCGGGATGCCGAGCTTGCGCGCCTCGCTGACCGCGATCTTCTCGTGGCCGATATCGATAATGAACAGCGCGTCGGGCAGGCCTTCCATGTCCTTGATGCCGCCGAGGCTGCGATCGAGCTTCTCGCGCTCGCGGCGCAGGCTCAGCTGCTCCTTCTTGTTGAAGCGGTCGAAGCCGCCATCCTGCTCCATCGTCTCGAGCTCCTTGAGGCGCTTGATCGAGAGCTTGATGGTCTTGTAGTTGGTCAGCATGCCGCCGAGCCAACGGAAGTTGACGTACGGCATGTTGCAACGCTCGGCCTCGCGCTTGATGTGCTCGCTGGCGTTGCGCTTGGTGCCGACCATCAGGATCTTGCCGCGGCGTGCGGCGAGACTGCCGAGGTAGTTCATCGCCTCGTTGAAGAGCGGCAGCGTCTTCTCGAGGTTGACGATGTGGATGTTGTTGCGGGAGCCGAAGATGTAGGGGGCCATCTTCGGGTTCCAGTAGCGGGTCTGGTGGCCGAAGTGGACACCGGCCTCGAGCATCTGGCGCATGGATACGCTGGCCATGATTGGCATTCTCCGTGTCAGGGTTGTTTCCTCCATGCACCCCGGGCGAGAACCCGTCTGGCGGGCACCCCCTCGCACGTGTCGGTGCATGTGTGAAATTAGGCGCGGACCCGGGGCTGCCGGAGACCGCGCCTTGATTGCCTTTCGGCGGACGGATTTATACCATGAGCGGTGCCCTCACGGCAATTTGCCGACCCGTCGTCGCACGGCCGCCCCGCCCCCGTTCCGACACGCCAGCGTCGGGCCACTCCCAGCCCCAGGACCTTCCCAGCCGATGGCCATCGAGATCAAGACTGCCGAGGAGATCGATCGGATGCGCATCGCCGGACGCCTCGCCGCCGAGGTGCTGGAGATGATCGCGCCGCATGTGGTGGCCGGCGTCACCACCGAGGAACTCGACCGCATCTGCCACGAGCATATCGTCGACGTGCAGCGCGCGATTCCGGCGCCGCTCAACTACCACGGCTTTCCGAAGTCGATCTGCAGTTCGGTCAACCACCAGGTGTGCCATGGCATTCCGGGACCGAAGCGGCTCAAGGACGGCGACATCGTCAACCTCGACATCACCGTCATCAAGGACGGCTTCCACGGCGACACCAGCCAGATGTTCTTCGTCGGCGAGCCGAGCCAGCGTGCGCGCCACGTCACCCGCGTGGCCATGGAGTGCCTCTACCTCGCGATCCGCATGGTGCGCCCCGGCATCCGCCTCGGCGATCTGGGCGCCGCGATCCAGCACCACGCCGAGGCGCACGGCTGCTCGATCGTGCGCGAGTACTGCGGGCACGGTATCGGGCGGGCGTTCCACGAGGATCCGCAGGTGCTGCACTACGGAACCCCCGGCACCGGCATCGAGCTCGAGCCGGGCATGACCTTCACCATCGAACCGATGGTCAACGCCGGCAAGCGCCACGTGAAGCTGCTGCCGGACAACTGGACCGTGGTCACCAAGGACCGCAGCCCCTCCGCCCAGTGGGAGCACACCATCGCGGTGACCACGAACGGCTGCGAGGTGCTGACCCTGCGCCGCGGCGAGGTGATCTGACATGGACACCAA
>CBDTVS010000302.1:0-3193 GCA_965364245.1 uncultured Gammaproteobacteria bacterium
CTTTTCCACCAGCACGTTCGCGCCGAGCGTGAAGGAAAAGACCATGCCCAGGGTGGTAACGACCGGCAAAAGCGCGTTGCGGAGCGCATAGCCGTAGAGCACCTTGCGTTGCCCGAGCCCCGCGGCGCGCGCGGTGCGCACGAAGTCGGAGGACAGCGCCGAGAGCATCGCGGCGCGGGTCATCCGGGCGATGGGGGCCAGCGTGAAGAGCGCGAGCGTCGTGGCCGGCAGGACCAGCTGCTTGAGCGCGCCGACCCATGTCTCCCAGTCGCCCGCGAGGGCGGCGTCGATCAGGTAGAAGCCCGTCACATGCGGTGGCGAGAGATAGATGAAATCCAGCCGCCCCAGCGGCGACGGCGCGATGCCTGCGAGGTAGTAGAAGACATAGATCAGGACGATGCCCGTGAAGAACGTGGGCATGGAGACCCCCGCCGTTACCAGAACCCGGCACAGATGGTCGATCCATGTGCCCGGCCGGGTGGCGGCCAGACGTGCCGGTCTGGAACGGGGTGCGCTACCCCCCGCTGCTGCTACTCGCCCTCGCCTGGGGCTTGCGGCGGAGGGCCCTGGCGTGAGTTCGCGGCTGGCAGGGCCGCTCGCGCTGCTGCTGGCCGCGCTCGGCGTGGCCCAGGTCGGTCAGGCGGGCTGGATCGGGGCCAAGGCGTGGCTCGCGGCGGGGCTGATCGAGTCGGCATGGCAGGCGACGCTGACGGATGGGACGCCGACCCGTCCCTGGCCGTGGGCGGACACCTGGCCGGTGGGGCGGCTGATGGCGCCGGAGCGTGGTGTCGAACGCCTGGTACTGCATGGCGCCAGCGGTCGTACCCTGGCGTTCGGGCCGGCCTGGGACAGCGCCAGCGCCGTCCCGGGAGGTGACGGGCTGGTGCTGTTCAGCGGTCACCGCGATACCCACTTCCGCTTCCTCGCCGACCTGGCGCCGGGCGAGAGGTTGCGTCTGGTGGGGGTCGACGGCGAACGCGAATACCTGGTCGAGGGTGCGGAGATCCTCGACGTGCGCACCCAGCGACTGGCCGACCCCGGCACGCTCGACGCGCTGGTGCTGGTCACCTGCTACCCGTTCGACACGCTGCGTACCGGTGGACCGCTGCGTTACGTCGTCACCGCGAAACGTGTCCCGGAGTCGCCGGACAGGCGCGCCTGAGTGGACGGCAAGCAGGCCGAAACCGGCAGTCCACCACCTGGTGTGGCAGCCATGCCGTCAGCCGCTGAGCGCCGTGCCGGGCGTGTGCGCGAACTGCTGGCGCGCTGGCGTGCGCTGTTCGACCGCCAGGCGCGACGCACGGCGTAACGGCTTGGTTTGACAGCGCGTGCGCCCGATCCGGATAGTGGGGTCATGCAGTTCATCGATGCGGACGACGTCCACGCGGCGCTCGACTACCCCAGCCTGGTCACGGCCCTGCGCGATGCCTTCATCGAGGGCTGCATGATGCCGACACGCCACCACCACACGCTCGGCGAGGTCGACGGGCACGAGGCGACCCTGCTGCTGATGCCGGCCTGGAATCCCGGGCGGGAGATCGGCGTGAAGGTGGCCAATGTCTTTCCCGGCAACGCCGGCAAGGCGCTGCCGGCCGTGTCGGCCACCTACCTGCTGTTCGACGGTGCGACCGGCCGCCCACGGGCCGTGCTGGACGGCGCGTCCCTGACCGTGCGCCGCACCGCGGCCGCCTCGGCGCTGGCGGCAAGCTTCCTGGTCCGTACGGACGCACGCCGGCTGCTGGTCGTCGGCACCGGCAAGCTCGCACCCCACCTGGTGCGCGCCCACGCCGCGGTGCGCGAGTACGCCGGGATCACGGTCTGGGGGCGGCGTATCGAGGTGGCGCAGGAGGTGGCCGCCGAACTCGCAGCGGAAGGGTTGCCGGTACGTGCGGTCGACGCCCTCGAGGATGCGGTGCGCGCTGCCGATGTGGTCAGCTGCGCGACCCTGAGCGAGACACCACTCGTCCACGGCGAGTGGCTCCTGCCGCGAGGCGGGTGACATCGTGCAGCCGCTGGAGTCCGGTCTCATCGGGGCCGACGCGATCCGGGCCGACCTCTACGAGTTGTGCCGTGGGGTGCATCCCGGACGCGATGACGGGGCCGCGATCACGCTGTTCAAGTCGGTCGGTGCGGCGCTCGAGGACCTGGCCGCCGCACGCCTGGTCGCGGCGCGCACGCTCAACGCCGGCGCCGGCTGAGCAGGAACAGCGGCAGCAGCGCCATGCCTGCGACGAAACCGCCGATATGGGCGCGGAACGCGACTCCACCCTGGCCCGGTTCACTGGCCAGCTGGCTGATCAGCTGCAACAGGAACCAGAAACCGAGCACCACCAGTGCCGGCAGGCGCACCGTGTAGGGGTAGAGCCCGATCGGGATCACCACCAGCACGCGCGCGTGTGGAAACAGCAGCAGGTAGGCGCCGAGCACCCCCGAGATCGCCCCGCTGGCACCGACCATCGGCACCTGCGAGGTGGTGTCGGGCAGGGCCTGGGCCAGCGCCGCGGCGACCCCGCACAGCAGGTAGAAAAGCAGGAAGCGGACGTGTCCGAAGCGGTCCTCGATGTTGTTGCCGAAGATCCACAGGTAGAGCAGGTTGCCGAGCAGGTGGCCCCAGCCGCCGTGCATGAACATCGACGTGAACAGCGTCGCGGTCGCCGGCACCCTGGCCAGCGCCTCGGGCAACTCGACATGGTCGAACAGCACCGCTGGAACCAGACCGAAGCTGTAGAGGGCATGGAACCCGGCCTCTTCGCCGAGGCCGAGCTGCCAGAGGAACACCGCGACGCAGGCTGCGATCAGTCCGACCGTGAACAGCGGGGCGATTTCGGTCGGATTGTCGTCGTGCAGGGGTATCATCGGGAGCAGCCCGCTTGCGAAGCGGTCCCTATACTAGCCGCGCACTCGACCAGTCGAGTTTCTTTATTAATATAGGACTGTAATAATGATTCGCATCCTATTGATGTTAATAATTATATTTTCCATGAATGGCGCATTTGCCCAGACCGCGCCGCTCACTTTCGACCGCATCCATCTCAGCGCCTCGGCGAACGCCGAGGTGGCCAACGACATCCTCGTCGCTGAGCTCTACGCCTTCCAGGAGGGGCAGGACGCGGCCCGCCTGACCAACGACGTCAACGCCGCGATTGCCTGGGCGCTGGAGAAGGCCAAGGCGAGCAAGGCGATCAAGGTGCAG
>CBDTVS010000303.1:0-3187 GCA_965364245.1 uncultured Gammaproteobacteria bacterium
CGCGATTGTGCAGCGCAATATAAGCTAGAATAATGCGAATGCCGTGGCCTGAGCCGCCGTGCCGTGCCACCAGCGAGCGACAGGGAGTCGAGCCATGCCGTCCAATCCTGCCACCACGCGCCGGCGCGCCGTGCTGGGCGTCGCGCTGCTGCTGGGCCTGGCGGTCGTGCTGGTCGCCGCCTGGCAGATCGACGGGCTGCTGCGCACCTCCACCGTCGCGACCAACCAGGGCTACCTCAAGGTCGCGGTCGAGGACCGCCACGTGGTCATCGAGCAGTTTCTCGAGGAGCGCCTGAACATGCTGAAGGTGCTCGCGCGGGCGCCGGGCAGCACCCCCGCGCTGGCCGAAGGCCAGGTCTCCGCGCTGCTCGCCGAACTCTCCGCGGTCTACGCCGACTACCTCTCGTTCTCGGTCTACGCGCCGGACGGGCGACTGCTCGCCCTCGCCGGCGAGGAGACGATCGAAACCGGGAACGTCACCGACCAGGCGTGGTTCGCCACCACGCTCGAGCGCGGCGAGTACGTCAGCCCGCTCTACCTCGGTCCCGGCCAGATCCCGACGCTGGCGATGGCGGTCCGGTCCGCATCGGCATCAGGCGACCTGGTGGTACGCACGACGCTGACGCTCGCCACCCTCAACGCGCACCTGTCGGAGATGGTGGCGGGCGAGAGCGGCGGCACCTACATGGTCGACCCGATCTCCGGCAGCTACCTGACCCACCCCTACTTCGGCGGCCGGCCGCTGCAGGAGCGCAGTCCACGTTTCACCTGGGGCGAGAAGCATTTCCACGTCGACTACGACGAACACGGCATCGAGGAGGTCGACGCGAGCCTCGCCACCCGGGCCGACGGAACCCAGGTCGTCGAGGCCCACTGCTGCACGCGGCAGGGCAACTGGCTGGTGGTCGTCGAGCGTGAACTCGACGAGATCCTGGCCCTGGACGCGTCGCTGCGTGGCCAGGTCAGCGCGACCTTCACGCTCGCGCTGCTTGGGCTGGCGCTGATCGCGCTGGGCGCCTGGCGTCTCGCTCGCGGTACGGGGCGCGCGTGAAGACCAGTCTGCAAGGGCGCATCTTCCAGGCCCTGCTGGGCGTCGCCGCGGTGACCCTGCTGGTCGGCGTGATCGCCGCGGTGAGCCTGCACTTCACGTCGCGCAAGGTCGAGCACATCGCCTCGACCACCTGGCCGACCACCGACGCCACCCTCGAGCTGAGCCTGGCGCTGTTCAAGGGCAACCTCGGCCTCGAGCGCTTCCTGGATGGCGATCTCGATGACGCCCGCGCGACCATCGGCAATGCGCGCGAGCGGATCGGACACGAGCTCGAGCGGCTCGAGCTCGCCGGCAGCGTGCCACCCGGCCCACTCGGCGAGCTTCGCGACCTGGTCGTGCGCATGTTCGAGGAGCAGGACCGCCTGATCGGCCTGCGTGAGATCGACGAGATCACCACCCGGCAGCTGGCCGGTTCGTGGGAGCGCCTGGGCGAGCTGTTCGCACCGCTGGTCCTGCGACTCGCCGACGATCGTGGGGTGTCCGCCGACCTGCTCAGCGCGCTGATCGAACTCCACCACCTGCTGTCGCAGGCCAACTCGGACCATACCGAAACGCCGGCCACGCGCGTCACCGAGATGGTCGACTGGATCGAGGCGCTGCCCGGCTACCGCGATTACGCAACGCAGCTGGCGGCCTACCTGGTCGAGGCCGAGCGCCACGCGCGGATAAGCGCCGAACACGCCGTCAACGACCGGCGCCTGGACGCGCTGCGCCTGTCGGTCGAGCGGCTCGCCACGCAACTCGATCGCCGCATGGCGCGTCTCGAGGCGCGCATGCGCAAGGAGATGCTCGACACCAGCCGCGATGCACTCGAGCTCACCTCGCAGACCCAAACCGTGCTG
Organism: uncultured Gammaproteobacteria bacterium; assembly: GCA_965364245.1. Classification (GTDB taxonomy): domain Bacteria; phylum Pseudomonadota; class Gammaproteobacteria; order QNFN01; family QNFN01; genus QNFN01. The sequence goes on from CBDTVS010000303.1 coordinate 1,894, forward strand.
CTGCTGGCGATCCTGCTCGCCGCAGCGCTCGCGGTGCTGTTGTCACGCCACCTCGCCCGCGCGATCGGCCAGCCGCTGCAACAGCTCGGTGAGGCGGTCAGCAGGTTCGGGCGTGACCGCAGCCTGCGCGTCGACATCCGCACCGGTGACGAGCTGCAGACCCTGGCCGAGACCTTCAACACCATGGCCGCGAGCCTCGACTCGACCACGGTCACGCGGGACTACTTCGACGACATCATCACCTCGATGCTCGACGGCCTGTTCGTGATCGACGGCGACGGGCGCATCCGACTCGCCAATCTGGCCGCGCAGCAGCTCGCCGGCCTCGACACCGACGCGATCGAGCGTCGCCCGTTCGTCGAGCTGCTCGCGCCCGGTTCCCACCCGCGCTGGGTCGACAGCGGGCAGACGCACCTGTCCGCCGGCGAGCTTGAACTGGCGCGCCCGGACGGCACCAGCGTGCCGGTGCTCTTCTCGCGCGCCCGCATGGGTGGCGCCCATGGCGACGACGGCAACAGCGTGGTGGTGCTGCGCGACATCCGCCGGCGCAAGGAGCAGGAGCAGGTCCTGCGGCAGGCCAAGGAGGAGGCCGAGGCCGGCGAACGCACCAAGAGCGAGTTCCTGGCCAACATCAGCCACGAGATCCGCACCCCGCTGAACGGCGTGATCGGCATGCTGCAACTGCTGTCGCAGACCGGTCAGAACGAGGAGCAGCGCGAGTACACGCAGGTCGCCCACCACTCCGCCGAGGTGCTGCTGCGGATGGTCGACGAGATTCTCGAGCTGACCCGGCTCAACAGCGGGCGGCTGGCCCTGGAAAGCAATCCGTTCAGCGTCGTCGAACTGGTCGACGAGATCGTCGACCTCTACACCCCCGAGGCCGGCGCCAAGGGACTCGACCTCGCCTGCCGGGTCGCCGCCGAGGTGCCCGCGGTGGTGGGTGGCGACCCCGCCCGGGTGCGGCAGATCCTGATCAACCTGGTCGGCAACGCCATCAAGTTCACCGAGCGCGGCCGGGTCGGTGTCGAGGTGTCGATGCAAGAGGACGGCCATCTCGAGTTCACGGTCAGCGACACCGGGATCGGTATCGACCCGCAGGCCGGTGACCGGCTGTTCCGCTCCTTCAGCCAGGCCGACGGCACGGCCACGCGGCGCTTCGGCGGCTCCGGGCTCGGCCTGGCCGTGGTCCACCAACTCACCACGCTGATGGGTGGCCACGTCGATTACACCAGCGAACCCGGTATCGGCAGCACGTTCCGCGTGCGCCTGCCGCTGCCGGCGATGCCACAGGCGG
>CBDTVS010000304.1:0-3183 GCA_965364245.1 uncultured Gammaproteobacteria bacterium
GGGGGCCAGACGCCGCTCAAGCTCGCCGTCGCCCTCGAGGCCGCGGGCGCGCCGATCATCGGCACCACGCCCGACGCCATCGACCGCGCCGAGGACCGCGAGCGCTTCCAGCAGATGATCGACAAGCTCGGCCTGCGCCAGCCACCCAACCGCACCGCGCGCAGCGTCGACGACGCGCTGCGCCTGGCCGAGGAGATCGGCTACCCGCTGGTGGTGCGCCCCTCGTACGTGCTCGGCGGCCGCGGCATGGAGATCGTCTACAACGAGGCCGACCTCAACCGCTACATGCACGAGGCGATCCGCGTCTCCAACGAGTCGCCGGTGCTGCTCGACCGTTTCCTCGACGACGCGGTCGAGGTCGATGTCGATGCGGTATGCGACGGCGAACGGGTGCTGGTCGGGGGGATCATGGAGCACATCGAGCAGGCCGGCGTGCACTCCGGCGACTCGGCCTGCTCACTGCCGCCCTATTCGCTCGACGCGGCGGTGCAGGAACGCCTCGCCGAGCAGGTGCGGCAGATGGCGCTCGAACTCGGCGTGGTCGGGCTGATGAACACCCAGTTCGCGCTGCAGGGCGACGACCTCTACATCCTCGAGGTCAACCCGCGCGCATCGCGCACCGTGCCGTTCGTCTCCAAGACCATCGGCGTGCCGCTGGCCAAGGTCGCGGCGCGCTGCATGGCCGGCCGCTCGCTGGTCGAGCAGGGCGTGACCGAGGTGCGCACGCCGCGCTACTTCGCGGTCAAGGAGGCGGTGTTCCCGTTCGCCAAGTTCCCCGGCGTCGACCCGCTGCTCGGGCCGGAGATGAAGTCGACCGGCGAGGTGATGGGCGTCGGCGCGAGCTTCGGCGAGGCGTTCGCCAAGGCCACCCTCGGCGCCGGCAGCGTGTTACCGCGTGGTGGCAAGGCGTTGCTCAGCGTGCGCGATGCCGACAAGGCGGGCGCCGTCGAGGTGGCGCGGGCGCTGGTCGAGCTCGGTTTCGAACTGGTCGCGACGCGCGGCACCGCGCGCCTGCTCAAAGAGCTGGGGGTCGCCTGCCAGGCGACCAACAAGGTTGCCGAGGGGCGGCCGCACGTCGTCGACCTGATCAAGAACGACGAGATCAGCCTGATCATCAATACCACCGAGGGCAAACCGGCGGTCTCCGACTCGTTCGCCATTCGCCGCGAGGCCCTCAACCACAAGGTGGCCTACTCGACGACCCTGGCCGGAGCGCGCGCGACCGTGATGGCGCTGCGCTGCCTCGATGAGGTCGACGTCAACCGCCTGCAGGACCTGCATCGGGAGCTGGTGACATGAACAAGGTGCCCCTGACCGCACGTGGCGCAGAGCAGCTGCGCGCCGAACTCCAGCAACTCAAGAGCGAGGCGCGGCCCAGCGTGATCAAGGCGATCGCCGAGGCGCGCGCCCACGGCGACCTCAAGGAGAACGCCGAGTACCACGCCGCGCGCGAGCAGCAGGGCTTCATCGAGGCGCGCATCCGTGACATCGAGCACAAGCTGGCCCATGCCCAGGTGATCGATGTGACTCAGCTCGATGCGGGCGGCAAGGTGGTGTTCGGCGCCACCGTCGAACTGCTCGACGAGGAGAGCGGCGCCGAGGTGCGCTACCAGATCGTCGGCGAGGACGAGGCCGACATCAAGGCGGGCCGCGTGTCGATCACCTCGCCCATCGCGCGCGCGCTGATCGGCAAGCAGGAGGGCGATGAGGTGGACCTGCGTACGCCCGGTGGAGACCGCAGCTACGAGATCCTCGCGGTCGAGTACATCTGAATGACCGTCGGCCGCTAGTCGAGCTTGATGCGGGGTTTCTCGGGGTTGCGCCGGAACAGCAGCGCCACGTGACCGACACGCTGCACCAGCTCGGCGCCGCAGGCGTCGCAGATGCTCCCGATCATCGCGTCCCGCGCGGTGCGCTCGCCGGCATTGACCCGCACCTTGATCAGTTCGTGATGGGCCAGCGCGCCGTCGATCTCCGCGATCACGGCATCGCGCAAACCCTGACCGCCGACGATCACCACGGGCTTGAGCGCGTGGCCGAGCTGGCGCAGGCGACGACGCTGTTTCTCGGGAAGGGCCATGGAGCGGATTCCTGCAGGGGACGGGGACGCCAAGTCTACCCGATGCGCAGTACGACGATGGCCAGGCGCGGCTGAGCATGGCGCGCAGCAAGAGCAGCGAGCGCTGGTTACGCGAGCACTTCGGCGACGCCTTCGTGCGCCAGGCCCAGGCGCTTGGCCTGCGTTCGCGCGCGGCCTTCAAGCTGCTCGAGATCAACGAACGGGACCGCCTGCTGCGGCCCGGCCAGGTGGTGGTCGATCTCGGGGCCGCGCCGGGTGGCTGGGCGCAGGTGGCCGCCGACAAGGTCGGCAAGCACGGTCGGGTGATCGCGCTCGATCTCCTGCCGATCGAGCCGCTGGCCGGGGTGACTGTTTTGCAGGGCGACTTCACCGAGCAGGCGGTGCTGGACCGGCTGCTCGGGGAACTCGAGGGACGCGCGGTCGACCTTGTATTGTCGGATATGGCCCCCAATATGAGTGGCATGAAGGCGGTCGACCAGCCACGTGCGGCGCTGCTCGCGGAACTCGCCCTGGAGTGTGCGCGGGAGGTGCTGCGTCCGGGTGGCGACCTGCTGCTGAAGATGTTCCAGGGCGAGGGTTTCGATCCGCTGCTCGCCGAGTTGCGCGCCGCGTTCGCGAAGGTCGTGGTCCGTAAGCCGAAGGCATCACGCCCGCGCAGCCGCGAGGTCTACCTTCTGGCCCGGAACTATCGGCTGGTGTAAGGTACTAACTCTCCGATTCTTCCCCATTTCACGGTCTGCCGACAGGTCATAAAGCGTTGAACGACATGGCAAGAAACATGCTTCTCTGGGTCATCATTGCGGTGGTGCTGATGACCGTGTTCAACAACTTCGGCAACCGGCCGACCACGGCCTCGCGGCTCGCCTACTCGGATTTCATCAGCCAGGTCAACGACGGCCAGGTGGCACGTGTGGTGATCGAGGGGCGTACCGTCCAGGGCACCCTGCACAACGGCGAGAAGTTCACCACCTTCACCCCGGACGACAACGGCATGATCGGCGACCTGCTGCGCAACGACGTGCAGATCGACGCCAAGCCGCCCGAGAGCCAGTCGCTGCTGATGCAGATCTTCATCTCCTGGTTCCCGATGCTGCTGCTGATCG
>CBDTVS010000305.1:0-3178 GCA_965364245.1 uncultured Gammaproteobacteria bacterium
GGCGAAGCAGAACCAGGAGGAGGAGCAGCAGCCCAAGCCCAAGCCCCAGGGCGGGGGCGAACGGCCCGACTGGAAGCCGAAGTTCGTCAAGCCGCTGGTTCGCGAGGGCCCCAAGATCAAGAAGATGGCGCGGGTGCCGGTGGAAGTCCCCGGCGGCGGCGCGCCGACGGACCAGCCCCTCGAGCAGGAAGGCGATCACCAGGCTGGCGATCACCGGGGCCAGCATGCCGCCGAAGTAGACTACCACCAGCGTGCTGATCAGCAGCAGCAGTGCCAGGATCACCGCCTCGGGGTCGGAGAAGTAGCGCGCGTAGAAGCCGCGCAGCGTGTTGATCACGAGCGTTCCCCCGCCTCGACCGCGTGACCTGCATAGGCCTCGGCGAACAGCGTTTCGAGCTCGTCGATCACCTCGCCGGCGCCGCGCCCGTGCAGCACGTGGGCGGTGACCAGGCGCGCGGCGGCGTCGAGCAGCGGGGCCGAGTCGAGCATCGGGTAGGTGCGGCGCAGCCGCTTGAGCGCGGCGACCACGCTCTCGTCGTCGGGTCGCGGCAGGTCACGCGGCAGCTCGGGTGTCACGTCATCTAGCACGGCCTTGGCGGTGCCGGTCGTGGCGAGGAATTCGGCGAATGCGAGCAGCGTGCGCCGACCGTCGCGGTCCAGCGCGGCGAAGAGTTCCACGAGTCGCTCGCGACCAGCGCTCACGGCCCCGTCCGTCGCCGCATCAGGCGCTCTGCTCGCGGGCCAGGTCGCGCGCCACCTCTTCGGCACAGTAGTTGCGGGCGAAGCTGAGCAGCTCCTCCATCGCGCGCTGGCGGAACTTCTGCTTCTGACGCACGAACGAGAACGGTCGCTCCAGCGACGGGTCGAGCGGAATGCTGACCAGGGTGCCGAGACGCAGCTCCTTGACGATGGTCGCCGCGGAGATGATCGAGATGCCCATGCCCGCCTCGACCGCGCCCTTGATCGCCTCGGGGTTACCCAGTTCCATGATGATGTCGAGGTCGTCCGAGGACATGCCGTTGATCGCCAGGTAGTCGAGGATCACGTCGCGCGTACCCGAGCCCTCCTCGCGGCAGATGTAGGGGTAGCCCATCAGCTCCTTGATCGTGACCTTCTCGCGCTCGGCGAGCGGGTGATCGGGCGGCACGATCGCGACCAGGCCGTCGCTGCGGCACACCTCCACCTGCAGGTTCTTGTTGGCCACCGGGGCCTCGACCACGCCGAGGTCGAGGTCGTTGTTCTCGACCATGTTTACGATGCTCTCGGTGTTGGCCACCTGCAGGTAGAGCTTGATGTCGGGGTTGTGACGCTTGAAATCGCCGAGCAGCGCCGGGAGCATGTACTCGGCGATGGTGGTGCTCGCACCGATGATCAGCGAGCCGCTGACCTCGCCGGTCAGCTCGCGCACGGCGTTCTCCATCTCGGCGTAGAGATCGAAGATCTTCGCCGCCCGCTCCTGCACCACCTCGCCGGCACGGGTCAGGCTGATGCGGTTGTGGGTGCGGTCGAACAGCCGGGTGTTGAACTGCTCCTCGAGCTGGCGCACCTGGAAGGTGACCGCCGGCTGGGTCATGTGCAGGGCCTCGGCCGCCTTGGTGAAGCTGAGCAGCTTGGCGACGGTGTGGAACACCTGTAATCGGCGATCGGCCATGGTCATCCCCCTGGGGTGCGGGTTCTGCGGACCCGTTCGTCTGGTCTAAGGCGCCAGACGGCGCCCTCACCATTATAGGGAGGGCCCCGTGCGGCAGCCAGCTAGCGTGCGCGCAGCTCCGCCGGCGCGAAGGCGTAGAACAGCACCGGGATCACCACCAGCGTCAGCAGCGTCGAGACCGCCACGCCGAACAGCAGCGCGATCGCCAGGCCGTTGAAGATCGGATCGTCGAGGATGAACAGCGCCCCGAGCATCGCCGCGAGCCCGGTCAGGATGATCGGCTTGGCGCGCACCGCGCCGGAACGGATCACCGCCTCGGCGAACGGCACCCCGCTGGCGTGTTCCTGGTTGATGAAGTCGACCAGCAGGATCGAGTTGCGCACGATGATGCCGGCCAGCACGATCATGCCGATCATCGAGGTGGCGGTGAACTGCGCGCCGAGCAGCGCGTGGCCCGGCAGCACGCCGATGATGGTCAGCGGGATCGGCGCCATGATGATCAGCGGCACCAGGTAGGCGCGGAACTGGGCGACCACCAGCAGGTAGATCAGCACCAGGCCCACCGAGTAGGCGATGCCCATGTCGCGGAAGGTGTCGTAGGTGACCTGCCACTCACCGTCCCACTTGATGGAGTAGTCGTAGGGGTTGGCCGGCGGCTCGACCAGATGCTGCGCGAGACGCTGGCCCGACACCTCGGCATCGGTGAGTTCCGCGAACATGCCGAACATGCCGTACAGCGGGCTGTCGGTGCCACCGGCGACGTCGCCGGTCACGTAGACCACCGGCAACAGGTCCTTGTGCTGGATCGACGGTGCGAGCGTCTCTGGCACGACCTCGACCAGCTCGGCGATCGGCACCAGCCCGGCATGACCGCGCACGCGCAGGTCGAGGACGCGGGCGAGGTCCGCCTGGTCGGCGACCGGCAGCTCGGCACGCACCGGCACCGCGTAGCGTGCCGTCGGCTCGTGCAGGTAACCGAGGTCGGTACCGCGCAGCGCGGCCGTCACCGCGGCGACGATCGCCTGCTGCGAGACCCCGGCACGGGCCGCCTTGGCCCGATCCACCTGCAGGCGCCACTCGCGCGCCGGCGCCTCGACGCTGTCGTCGACGTCGACCACGCCGTCCGTGGCCTCGAATCGATCCCGTAACGCGTGGGCGACGCGCACCTGGCCGGCGTGGTCCGGCCCGTAGACCTCGGCCACCAGCGGCGCCAGCACCGGCGGACCCGGCGGCACTTCGACCACCGCCATGACGTGTCGCGACCTCGCTTAGGCGCGGGCGCACGTCGAGCGCGATGGCGTGGCTCTGGCGATCGCGCCGCGCCTTGTCGACCAGGTTGACCTGGATGTCGCCGAGGTGGTCGCCGCGGCGCAGGTAGTACTGGCGCACCAGGCCGTTGAAGTTGATCGGCGCCGAGGTGCCGGCGTAGATCTGCAGGTCGGTCACCTCGGGCACCTCGCCGAGGGCCGCGGCCAGCTCGTCGAGCACCGCCGCGGTGCGCTCCAGCGCGGTGCCCTCGGGCATGTC
>CBDTVS010000306.1:0-3176 GCA_965364245.1 uncultured Gammaproteobacteria bacterium
CGTGAAGTGGTCGCCGGTCGACTCGCGGATGTAGGCGACCAGCTCGTTAGCGTAGCGGAACTCCCCGGCCCGGCCCATGCCCGACGGCAGGTCGCCACGCAGCGCGACGATGCGTTTGACCCCCTCGTCCCGGTAGGTGGCCAGCAGTTCGTCGATGTTCTCCCGTGTCGAACCGATGCAGGAGAGGTGCGGGGCAACCTCGAGACCGTCGGCGCGGCAGGCGCGCACGGTCTCCAGGGGGCCTTCGCGGGTAGAGCCGCCGGCGCCGAAGGTGACCGAGACGTAGTCGGGCCCGAGCGCGGTGAGCCGCGCCCGGGCCTTGGCCAGGTTGTCCGTGCCTTCGCCGGTCTTCGGCGGGAAGAACTCGAAGCTGAAGCTCCGCCCGAAGGCGCGTTGCGACTCCATGGGCCGCAGCTCAGTAACGGTAGTGGTCGGGCTTGTACGGGCCGTCGACCGGCACGCCGATGTAATCGGCCTGGCGTTGGCTCATGCGCGTGACGTGGGCGCCGATGCGCTGCAGGTGCAGGCGGGCCACCTTCTCGTCGAGTTCCTTGGGCAGGACGTAGACGCGCTTGTCGTAGTTCTCGGGGTGGTTGAACAGCTCGATCTGCGCCAGCACCTGGTTGGTGAACGACGCCGACATCACGAAGCTCGGGTGGCCGGTCGCGCAGCCGAGGTTCACCAGGCGCCCCCTGGCCAGCACGATGATGCGCTTGCCGTCGGGGAAGATCACGTGATCGACCTGCGGCTTGATGTTCTCCCACGTGTACTGCTCGAGCGACGCGATGTCGATCTCGGAGTCGAAGTGGCCGATGTTGCAGACGATCGCCTGGTCCTTCATCGCGGCCATGTGGTCGTGGGTGATGACGTTCACGTTGCCGGTGGTGGTGACGAAGATGTCACCGAGGCCGGCAACCTCGTCCATGGTCACGACGCGATAGCCCTCCATCGCCGCCTGCAGCGCGCAGATCGGGTCGATCTCGGTCACCCAGACGGTGGCGCCGAGGCCGCGGAACGCCTGCGCGCAGCCCTTGCCGACGTCGCCGTAGCCGAGCACCACGCACACCTTGCCGGCGATCATCACGTCGGTGGCGCGCTTGATACCGTCCATCAGCGACTCGCGGCAACCGTAGAGGTTGTCGAACTTCGACTTGGTCACCGAGTCGTTGACGTTGATCGCGGGGAACGGGAGGCTGCCTTCGGCGGCCATCTGGTAGAGACGGTGCACGCCGGTGGTGGTCTCTTCGGTGACGCCGCGGATCGCCGCCAGGCGCGCGCTGTACCAGCCGGGCGCCGTTTCGAGGCGCTTGCGGATCGCCGCGAACAGCGACTGCTCCTCCTCATTGGTCGGATTGGCGACGACCGAAGCATCCTGCTCGGCACGGGTGCCGAGATTGAGCAGCAGCGTCGCGTCACCGCCGTCGTCGAGGATCATGTTGGCGTGCTCGCCGTCCCACTCGAAGATGCGGTGGGTGTACTCCCAGTACTCGTCCAGCGTCTCGCCCTTGAAGGCGAACACCGGGATGCCGTCAGCGGCGATCGCTGCGGCGGCGTGGTCCTGGGTCGAGTAGATGTTGCACGATGCCCAGCGCACCTCGGCGCCGAGCTCGACCAGCGTCTCGATCAGGACCGCGGTCTGGATGGTCATGTGCAGCGAGCCGGCGATGCGCGCGCCGGCCAGCGGTTTCTGGCCCGCATACTCCTCACGCAGGGCCATCAGGCCCGGCATCTCGGTCTCGGCGATGCGGATTTCCTTGCGCCCCCAGTCGGCGAGGGCGAGGTCCGCGACGATGTGGTCGGGAAGGGTCTTGGTTTCAGCCACGGCGGTCATGGTGTTGCTCCATTGACGTGTGGCCGGGAGGGACGTCGCTCACCGTCGTCCCGTGCCCGGCACGGGTTCGGTGAGCGCCGTTTAGGTCCGAGCCTGGGGCGTCGACGGGCGACGGCCTTGCAGCGCTCCTCGGACTGGGGCGGGATTATACCCGCCAACGGAATCTTGGTGAACCGGGACGAATGCCGCCGGGTTCAGTTGCTCAGGATCCACTCGATGACGTTGTTGATCTCTTCCGTGTTGTCGGTCTTGAACGAGGTGTGCGCCTCTTCCTTGCCCTTGACCTTGACCGTCGGGCTCTTGGTCAGGTGGTCGAACAGCACGTGCCGGGCGTCGGGGTGGTCCGTGTACTTCTCGGAGACGGACTGGAAGGAGGGGCCGTCCTTCTCGCGGGTCACCGAGTGGCAGTTGAAGCACTTGCTCTGCTTGAGCGTGCGCTGGGCCATGCGCTCGTCGAACGTGGCGCCGGTGGCGGCCACGGGCCCGGCCAGCAGGCAGGCCGCGATGACGAAGGTGGTCAAGCGCATGGCATCTCTCCGTTGGCGCTCAAGGGCGATCGTGATCCGGAAATCAACATTAGTAGCAGACAGCTGAATGGGCGCTGAATTCCATCGTGTTCTGGGTTCAGAGGGTCAGGATCCAGTCGATCAGCGCTTCGATCTCCTGCTTGCTCAGGTCCTTGAGCTGTTTGTGTATCTCCGGATCGCCCTTGAGATCGATGATCGGCGCGGTGGTCAGGTGGGTGTAGAGCTTCTCCCTGGCCTCGGGCTTGTCACGGTACTTCTCGGCGACCGCGTGCCAGGAGGGGCCATCCTTCTCGCGCTGCACCGCGTGGCACTTGAAGCAGTCGTTCTTGCGCGCCATGCGCTGGATCTCGATCGGCGCGCGCGCCACCGCCTTCTCGTCGGTCGGCGAGCTGGGTGCCGTCTGGCAGCCGACGAGCACGGCGGTCGCCGCTAGCAGGGCGGGCAGTAGGACCTTGCGGTGCGTCTGTTTCGGCATCGGTCGACTCCTTAGCGAGGGGTGAGCTCAGAGCCCGGCGGAGGCGCGCAGCGCCTCGGCGCGGTCGGTGCGCTCCCAGGTGAACTCCGGCTCCTCGCGGCCGAAGTGGCCGTAGGCGGCGGTCTTGCGATAGATCGGTTTTACCAGGTCGAGCATCTGCAGGATACCCCACGGACGCAGGTCGAAGTGCTCGCGGACGAGCTCGGCGATGCGCGCCTCGGGCACCTTCGCGGTGCCGAAGGTCTCGATGCTGATCGAGGTCGGCTCGGCGACGCCGATGGCGTAGGAGACCTGGATCTCGCAGCGCGCGGCGAGCCCGGCGGCGACGATGTTCTTGGCCACG
>CBDTVS010000307.1:0-3155 GCA_965364245.1 uncultured Gammaproteobacteria bacterium
GTCGCGAGTCCGTCCATCAGTAGAGCAGCCCGTAGCCCATGACGAAGATCATCGGCGTCAGCGAGGCGAAGGCGATCAGGCCGAAGCCGTCGGTCATCGGGTTGCGGCCCCTGATGCTCGACGCGAGGCCGACGCCGAGTGCGGTGACCAGCGGTACGGTGATGGTCGAGGTGGTCACGCCGCCCGAGTCGTAGGCGATGCCGATGATCTCCTGCGGGGCGAACTCGGTCATCACCACGACACCTACGTAGCCGGCGATGATCACCCAGTGGATCGGCCAGCCACGCAGGATGCGCAGCACGCCGATGACGATGGCAAAGCCTACCGACAGCGCCACCGTGAAACGCAGGCCGAGGGCGTAGTTGTCGCGCTCGCGCTCGAGGTTCGGGATCATGCCGCCGTCGGCGGCGACCTCGGAGGCCTCCTCGGCGACCGCGATCAGCGCCGGCTCGGCGATCGTGGTGCCGAAGCCGAGGGCGAAGGCGAAGGCGAGCAGCCAGAACACGCTGCCCTTGCGTGCGAAGGCGTAGGCCATCGATTCACCGAACGGGAACAGGCCGAGTTCGAGTCCGCGGATGAACAGCGTCAGCCCGAGGACCACCAGCACGGTGCCGACCAGCAGGTCGGCGAGATTGGGCAGCGGCTGCTGCAGCACGGCGAGCTGGAAGAAGGCGACGACGAGGATGATCGGCGCGAGGTCGCGCAGGCTGTCGAGCATGGTGCGGAGAAAGGCCGTCAGCTGCTTGATCACGACATCCGTGGCCCCGTGGCGCGCCTGCGCCTGTCCCTGCTCGTGTTTCCGCCTGCGGGGCATTATGCCCGAACGGCCTGGGGCGCCCAACGCGGGTTTGGCGCCGCGTACCGTGGCGAACGACAATGGTGGCATGGAGGCACGATGAACGACGATTCCAACCATGTCGGCGGGTTGCACGCGGTGCGCGCCGCGCTGGAGCAACCCGATGCCGTCGAGCGGCTGTGGGTCGACCGCGCGCGGCGTGACGCACGGGTGCGTGCGCTACTCGACCGGGCACACGCGGCCGGGGTCACGATCGAGCGCGTCGGGCGCGAGCAACTCGACGCGTTGCTGCCCGGCGTCAATCACCAGGGCGTGGTCGCGCTGTGTCGCGGCACCACCGCGCGCGACGAGGGTGCGCTGAAGCAGCTGGTCGCCGAGTGCGACTGCCCGCTGCTGCTGGTGCTCGACGGCGTGACCGATCCGCACAACCTGGGTGCTTGCCTACGCTCGGCCGATGCCGCCGGGGTCGACGCCGTCGTCGCGCCGCGCGACCGGGCCGCCGGTCTCGGTGCGACTGCGCGCAAGGTCGCGGCGGGCGCCGCCGAGCACGTGCCGTTCGTCCAGGTGACCAACCTCGCACGTACGCTCGCCTGGCTCGCCGAGGCCGGGGTCTGGTGCGTCGGCCTCGCGGGCGAGGGAGAGGCACCGCTGCACCAGGCCGACCTGCGTGGTCCGCTGGCGCTGGTGCTCGGCAGCGAGGGGCGCGGCCTGCGGCGCCTGACCCGCGAGCGCTGCGACCTGCTGGTGCACATCCCGATGCACGGCACGGTCGCAAGCCTCAACGTCTCGGTCGCGACCGGCGTGGCGCTGTTCGAGGCGCGACGCCAGCGCGACGCCTGATTGCGGAGTCGTCACCAAACCGGTAGAAATGGGCGGGCCTTGTCAGGCAACCACATAACACTCATGGAGGGGGATCCACGATGACCAACCGTTTCACCGTCGCGCTCTGCGCGCTGCTGTTGCCGCTCACCGGCTACGCCGCCGACTACGTCACCAACGCCGACGAGATCGTCTCGGCCACCGACTGGGAGACGATGCAGACCATCACCGTCGAGCTCGACGAGCACAGCTACACGCCCGAGGACCTGGTGTTCGAAGCGGGCAAGCCCTACAAGCTGGAGCTCAAGAACCTCGGCGAGAAGAAGCACTACTTCACCGCACCCGAGTTCTACAAGGCGATCGCCACGCGCAAGGCACAGACCCGTGACGGCGAGATCAAGGCGCCGTACTTCAAGGCGATCGAGGTGCTGGTCGGTGGCCAGGTCGACCTCTACTTCGTGCCCGTCGGCAAGGGCGAGTTCCCGGTCTACTGCACCATCGACGACCACCGCGAGCAGGGCATGGAAGGCAAGATCAGCGTCCGCTGAGCCCGCTGCCCATGCGTTCTGTCCGGGGTCTGATGCTGTTGGTCGCCACGGTCGCCTGCGGGCCGACCGTGGCGGCCGACGCCATCAAGCCGGCCGAGATGTCTGGCGAGCCGCAGCGCATCCAGGTCGCGAAACTGGCGCAGGCGCCAACGGTCGACGGCGACCTCGCCGAGTGGCGCACGGCGGGCTGGCAGGCGGTCACCGTGCGTCCCGCGGTGCAGGACGACGCCGACAACCGGCTAGGAACCATCGACGTGCAGCTGCAGGCCGGGGTGCACGACGGGCGCTTCTACCTCGCCGCGCGCTGGCCCGACGCTCGCGAGGACATCCTATACAAGCCGTGGGAGTGGCGCGGCAGCCGCTACAGCCGGGGCAAGCGTCTCGACGACATGTTCGCGGCGCGCTTCGATCTCGCCGGCGACTACCACAGCTGCATGATCGCCGACACCGAATACAAGGTCGACGTCTGGCTCTGGTCTGCCGGGCGCAGCAACCCGACCGGCGTCGCCGACGACATGTGGCAGCTGATCACGACCAGGTACACCGAGAACGCGGCCGAGTACACCGGGCCGGGCGGCAAGACGGTCTACATCCGTAAGCTGCGTGACGACGGCACCCCCGGTTACGCGACCCACAAACCGGATCGTAAGACCTTCCAGGGGGAGAAGCTGCCGGGCATCGTCTGGGAGGGGACGCCCGCGGGGAGCGCCGCCGACGTGGCCGCCAGGGCCACCTGGGCCGACGGTCACTGGCAGCTGGAGATGAGCCGCGCGCTGGTCACCGGCCACGGCGACGACGCGGAACTGCCGCTCGGCGGGGTGCGGGTCGGTGCCATCGCGGTGTTCGATCGCAACGGCGGCGAGGACAAGAGCGTCTCCGGCGACCTGCACTACGACTTCGGCGCGTTGCGCTGACCCCTAATCGGCCCCTGTCAGGGGGCACGGCCATCCGGCGGTAAGCTCGGGGTTCCGTGGCGGGTGTGTCTCCGCCTG
>CBDTVS010000308.1:0-3149 GCA_965364245.1 uncultured Gammaproteobacteria bacterium
CGTCGACCAGGAACTCGAAGCGCGTCGCTCGCCCGCGGCGTTGCGGCAGCGTGGTGACAACCCCGGTGACGGTCAGGTCCCGCCCCTGGAGACCTTCCGGCAGGGTCGTGGAGAGCAGCGCATCGGCATGCCAGGTGCTCCACGCCAGCCCGAGGCCGAAGGCCAGCGGCAGCCCGCAGCGACGCACTACGAGCAGCGCGCACAGCAACCCGGCACCGAGCCAGGCCGGCGACGGCAGCTCGGCGAGCCCCTGCGGCACCACCGCACCGCAGGCGAACGCGAGCAGGCGCGGCGTCGCGAGCCACCTCGCGGCGCGCGTTTCGGGCGCGTCCTGCGCCACCTCCCCTCCCCCGGCGCCGTTCCCTCGGCGCCCTGTACGCGGCCCTCCGGCCGTGCTGCCTCAGCCTGACTCGCGCCCGGCCTGGAAATACTCGCGTGTCCCATGCGCGCCGACCGCCTCGCCGATGCGCCGGAAGGCGCGCACGTAGGCGGCGCTGCGCAGACTGCGGCCCTCCTCTTCCGCCAGCTCCCAGACCGCAGCGAATGCACGGCTCATCACCTCGGCCAGGCGCTCGCGCACCTCGTCCAGCGTCCAGGCATAGCCCGAGCGGTTCTGCACCCACTCGAAGTAGCTCGCGGTGACGCCACCGGCGTTGGCCAGTACGTCGGGCACCACGATGACACCCCGCTCGAGCAGTGCCGGCTCGGCATCGCTGAGGATCGGGCCGTTGGCCACCTCCACGACATAGCGGGCGCGGATGTCGCCGACATTGTCGGAGGTGATCACCCCCTCGAGCGCAGCCGGGATCAGGATGTCGACGTCGAGGCCGAGCAGTTCCGCGTTGCTGATCTGCGCATGCTCGACCAGTTCACAGACCGAGTCCCTGCAGTAGACCGCGCGCATCGCGCGCGAGGCCTGCTTCTCCTTCCAGATGCTGTCGACGTCGAACCCCTCGGCGGCTTGGATGCCACCACGCGAGTCGCTGAGCGCGACGATGCGCAGCCCCTCGCGCTGCAGCAACCGGGCGACGTGGTAGCCGGCATTACCCAGCCCCTGCACGGCGACAGTCAGCTGCTTCGGATCGAGTCCGCGGCGCCGGATCAGCTCCATGGTGCAGAGGTAGGCCCCACGTCCGGTCGCCTCGTCGCGACCGTAGCTGCCACCGAGCGCGATCGGTTTGCCGGTGATTACGCCCGGCGCGCGCACGCGGTGGATCGCCTCGTACTCGTCCATCATCCAGCCCATGATGCGGGCGTTGGTATAGACGTCGGGTGCTGGGATGTCGATGTCGGGCCCGATGAAGTCGGCCATCGCGCGGACGTAGGCGCGCGACAGCCGCTCGAGCTCGAGCGGCGAGAGTTCCTTGGGCTGCACGATCACCCCACCCTTCGCGCCTCCATACGGCAGCCCGACCACGGCGCATTTGACGGTCATCCAAAGCGCCAGCGCCTGCACCTCCGCCTGGGTCACCTGCGGGTGATAACGCACCCCGCCCTTGGTCGGGCCAAGCACGGTGTTGTAGCGGCAGCGGTAGCCGACGAAGTAGCGCGTGGTGCCGTCGTCCATACGCACCGGCAACGACGCGGTGAACATCGCCTTCGGGTGCATGAGGGAGGCGATCACCTCGGGATCCACTCCTGCGTCGGCACCGATCTCACGCACCCTGCACAGGGCGTCCTCGAAGATGTCACGCTCGTCCATAGGTGCCTCCCAGGGCTGGTTGCATGGCCTGATTCTAGCGAAGCAGGACCGGCATTCCTGTCCTACGATTACCGACACGCCCGAACACGTTCACCCGGCCGGGACCTCCGTGTATAGTCGGGCGCAGGCTGGTCCACGCGGCCATTCAAAAAAAGCCGAGGAGAGGAGACCCAATGCAGACCCCGCTGAGCCAGATTCTCGAGAAGAAGGGTGCCGAGATCTTCGACGTGACCTCGGCGACCAGCGTGACCAACGCGGTGCGCAAGATGAACAGTCATGCCATCGGCTGCCTGCTGGTCATCGACGACGGACGCACGGTCGGCATCTTCACCGAGCGCGACGTGCTCACCCGGGTCATCGAGCCCGGGCTCGATCCGGCCGAGACCCCGGTCGGTGAGGTGATGAGCAAGGACCCGGTCAGCATCGACCACTCGGCCACGCTCGAGGAGGCGATGTCGGTCATGCGCACCCGCCGCTTCCGGCACCTCGCGGTGACCGGCGATAACGGCAAGCTGTGCGGCATGCTGTCGATCAACGACCTGACCGCCAGCATGAAATCGACCAGCTGACGAACTACATCTCCGGCAGCTACTGAGCCCGACCATCCACCGGGCGACCCCACGTCTCCGGCCCTCCTGTCAGCGATGCATCGCAAGCTGATCAGGCGCTACCTGCCGCACCACGACACGATTCGTGGGCACCGGCACCTGAGCTGGCTCGGCACCCACCTCCACGACCCGAACCTCTGGCACCTCAACCGGCGCTCGGTTTCCGGGGCGTTCGCCGTCGGCCTGTTCTGCGCGTTCATCCCGGTGCCGTTCCAGATGGTGATCGCGGCACTGATCGCGATCGTCGTGCGCGTCAACCTGCCGATCTCGGTGGTGCTGGTCTGGGTCACGAACCCGCTGACCATGGGGCCGATCTTCTTCTTCGCCTACAAGGTCGGCACCTGGATCCTCGGCGCAACGATCCACCCCGAGGCGGCCGACAGCCGCGGTCTGGAGTGGGTGATGCGCGAGATGCAGGTGATCTGGAAGCCGTTGCTGCTCGGCTCGTTCGTGTGCGGCACATTGAGCGCCGCGATCAGCTACTGCACGGTGCGCGCCAGCTGGCGACTGCACCTGGTGCGACGCTGGCAAGCGCGCCGCGCCGCGCGCAAGCGGGACGCCTGAGCCCTACTCCGCGGCGTCGACCAGCCGCCCGTCCTCTAGTTGCAGCACGCGCTGCATCTGCCCGGCGATGCCGGGATCGTGGGTCACCACGATCAGGCTGGTGCCGAGGTCGGCGTTGAGTTCGAGCAGCAGCGCGAACACCCGCTCCGCGGTGTGCCGGTCGAGGTTGCCGGTCGGCTCGTCGGCCAGCACGCAGGCCGGCCCGGTGACCAGCGCGCGGGCGATGGCGCAGCGCTGGCGTTCTCCACCGGAGAGCTCGCCCGGCTTGTGCCGCA
>CBDTVS010000309.1:0-3147 GCA_965364245.1 uncultured Gammaproteobacteria bacterium
AGGGTCGAGGCAAAGCCCAAGCCGGAGCCCAAGAGCGAGCCGAAACCGGCAGCCGTCGCCAGGGTGGAGGTGGCCACGCCAGCCGCACCCCCGGCCGCGACCGAGCCCAAGCCCGAACCGAAACCCGCACCCGTCGCCAAGGTAGACGTGGCCAAGGCACCGGCGCCCGCAGCGAAACCCGAACCGGCCCCCAAGCCAACTGCGGAATCCAAACCGTCGTCGGCGCCCACCGGCTGGTTCGACACCGCGCCTGCGAAGCACTTCACCGCGCAGCTGATCGGCAGCAGCAATCCCGACGCCCTCGAGCGCTTCGTCAGCAAGAACGGGCTCGGCGACGCCGCGGCACTGGTCGAGACGCAGCGCGACGGCAAGGCGTGGTTCCTGGTGATCTACGGCGACTTCGCGAACCGCAGCGAGGCGAACGCGGCGTTCTCGGGGCTGCCGCTGGCGGTGCGCAAGCACGGCGGCTGGGTGCGCACCATCGGCGAGGTGCGCAAGCTGCGCGACGGCGGCTGAGGCTCGTGCAGGCGTTTGCTTAACAAGCAAGGCCTCGGTCCCGCGCCATGCACCATGAAGGAGATGCCGGATGCTGGAACTGCGGCCCAATTGCGAATGCTGCGACAAGGATCTGCCGCCCGGATCGACAGAGGCCGTGATCTGCACCTTCGAGTGCACCTTCTGCACGTCGTGCGCTGAATCATGCCTGGATCACACCTGCCCGAACTGCGGCGGTAACCTGGTCCAGCGGCCAATCCGGCCGCCCGGGGCACTGGCGCGCCACCCGGCGTCGACCAGGCGCGTGCTCCGCGAAGGCGGTTGTGCTGCCGATGGCTGAGGAGGTCGGGTGACGGCAACCCAACACAAGCCCCGCGTCGAGATCACCTACTGCACCCAGTGCCGCTGGCTGCTGCGTGCGGCGTGGATGGCGCAGGAGCTGCTGACCACCTTCGAACAGGAACTCGGCGGCGTCACGTTGGTGCCTGGGACCGGTGGCACCTACGAGGTTCGCGTGGACGGCGCGCTGCTCTGGTCGCGCCACGAGGCCGGGCGCTTCCCGGACATCAAGGAGCTCAAGCAACGGGTACGCGACGCGGTCGCCCCGGAACGTGACCTCGGCCACACCGATCGCGGCCGCGTACCGCCGGCCTAGATGCTTGAGTCGATCGCCTTCGGTCTCGGCGTCCTGCTCGCGATCCTCGGCCCGCTGCTGCTGCTGCCCGTGGCCTGGCTGCTGCAGCGACTTCTGCGGCCACTGGTGCGCCGGCTGGCACCCGGCCACCTGGCCTCAGGCGCGGTTGGTTCGCTCGGCTGGCTGACAGCCGCGGGACTGATCGCCGCGACCCTCGTCGCGACCTGGTACCCGGGGCACGCCGAGTTCGAACGCCTGTGCGTCCGCTACGCGATTCCGCAGATCGCGGAACGGGTCACGGTGGAGGGGTTCTACCGCGAACGGCTGTTCCCGTACGAGACGCACCGCCTGTTCGAGGACGGTTTCAGCTACCTCGAGACCGTCGACCCGCAGTACCCGAACGAGACGCGCCAGCTGCGCTACCGCCCCGGTCCCGACAGTGCGGCCGTCGCCGAGCCGGTCGAGGCTTTCACCAGCCGCTATGGTGTCGAGCAGACGCTGGTCCACGAGGCCTACGGCATCCTGCGCAGCGAGAAACGCATCCGCGAGCGCGCCGACGGTCGGCTGCTCGCGCGTGCCGGGCAGGTGACCTACCAGGGCGGTCCGCTGGCGCTGTTCCTCGGCGCCTACGCGGTCGAGAGCTGCCCCGACATCCGCGAAGCGCAGGGTTCGCGTGCGTTCAAGATCTTCTACGATCTCGAGGCGATCGTCCTCGGTGGACAACCGCTGCCGGCGGCGCGCTGACAGGTATGATGGTGACTCCGGCCCACGACGGCGTGACAGGCATGGCAGAGGACGAAGACGAGGCGCTGCAGCGCGCCAAGATCAACCTCGAGACCGGGCGCATCCCGTGGAAGGCGCTGCAGGGTTTCTTCGCCGCGGGCGACGTGCTGGGCGCGGCCCCGGGTCTCGACCTGGTCGAGGTCGCGCTGCAGATGTCGCGCGACAACACCGCGCAGATCGACGCCTGGCTGGCGTCGGGCGAGCTGGCGCCGGTGGCCGATGCCCAGGCGCTCGCCTGGTACGAGGCCGACGCCGAGGTCTGGGCGGTGGTGGTCAAGCCGTTCGTGCTGGTCCAGGAGCTGGCGGGGCAGGAGCGGTGAGCACCACCACGCGCGCCTGCTACCGGGTACTGCGACCCTACAAGTACCAGCTGCGCGACGATTACAGTGTGCCCATCGACCTCGCACCGTCCGAGCCGGTCGTGCACCCGTTCGTGCGCCTGGAACGGGACGGCCTGCTGACGCTACGTGCCGGCTACGCCTGGGACGGCCCGAGCGGGCCGGCACTCGACACCCGCAACTTCATGCGCGCCTCGCTGGTACACGACGCGCTCTACCAGCTGATGCGCCTCGGGTTGCTCGATCACGGTGTCCACCGTGCCCACGCCGACGCGATCCTGCGGGCGCTGTGCCTCGAGGACGGCATGTCGGCGTGGCGCGCGGGACTCGCCTACCACGCGGTGCGCCTGTTCGGCGCCCGCCACGCCACACCGCGCACGGAGCCCGAGAGGTCGGTCGTCTGCGTACCCGAAACGGAATCATGAGGAGATCTGCATGGACGACGAACGCCTGACGCGGGTCGAGGAGCGTCTCGCACACCAGGAGCATGCGGTCGGCGAGCTGAGTGACGTGCTGCACCGCCAGCAGCTGCAGATGGAACGTCTCGAGACGCTGTGCCGCCAGCTCGGCGAACGCATGGCGTCGCTGCAGCAGGGGCAGGCGGCCGGGAACCCGCTCGATGAGAAGCCGCCGCACTACTGAAGTCCAGTTGGTGCTGGCCCTGGTCGCCGTCGCGTCGACGGCGCAGGGTGCGCCGGTGACCTACGCCGACCTCGCACCGCTGCTCGAGAAGCACTGTGCCCCGTGCCACTCGGGACCGGCTGCGGCACGTGGCCTGCAGGTCGACAGCTACACGGCCCTGCTGGGTGGCAGCGCACGTGGTCCGGTGGTCAAGGCGGGTGATCCCGATGCCAGCGAGCTGCTCCGGCGGCTGACCGGCGCCAGCCTGCCGCGCAT
>CBDTVS010000310.1:0-3139 GCA_965364245.1 uncultured Gammaproteobacteria bacterium
CCGACATCGTGCCGGAGACCAGCGCCGCGGCGATGATCGGCGCGCTGATCGCCATGGCCCACAGCCTCGGCATCCGCGTGGTCGGCGAGGGGGTCGAGGAGGCGCAGCAGGCCGAGATGCTCGAGGTGCTCGGCTGCGACTTCGCCCAGGGCTACCATTTCAGCCCGCCGCTCGAACTCGACGAACTGGTCGCGCTGCTGCGCCGCGGCAGCGGATTCGGTTCGACCGCCACGGCCTGAACGCCTGCCAGGGGGCTCGAGGCGTGTCGGCTCGTTCAGCCCAGCAGCCAGACAAGGACGAGGGTTTCGCCTGGGTCGCCGACAGTGGCTGCCGGGTGCTGGTGCTCGGCTCGATGCCAGGCCGGGCCTCGCTGGACGCCACCCAGTACTACGCCCACCCGCGCAACGTCTTCTGGGAGATCATGGGGGTGCTGTTCGGCGCCGGTCGCGAGCTCGACTATTCGGCACGCCTGGCCAGGCTGCGCGCGAGCGGCGTCGCGCTGTGGGACGTCGCCCACCGTTGCCGCCGCGCAGGCAGCCTGGATGCGGCGATCGAGCGCGACAGCGTCGAGCCGAACGATTTCGCGGCGCTGTTCTCGGCCTGCCCCGCGCTGGACCGGGTGTCCTTCAACGGCGCCACCGCCGAGGCGCTCTACCGGCGGCTGGTGCGACCGCAGAACCCGGAGGGTGGGCGGCGCGTCAGCTTTCATCGCCTGCCCTCGACCAGCCCGGCGCACGCGGCGCTCGGCTTCGAGGCGAAGCTGGCCCGTTGGCGCGAGGTACGCGCGGCACTGGACGATTCACCCGGTTGCGACCCATCCGGGCCTGGCATAGGCTAGCCCGACGCCCGCGGGGTATTCCGGTGGCGCGACAGGGAAGCCCAACGATGGCGATGCTCGACGACACCATTCGCGACTTCGACGCCCTTCACGCCAACTTCCACTGGGCGATTCCCGCACGCTACAACATCGGTCTCGACGTCAGCGACCGCCACCCGGCCGACGCGCTGGCGCTGCTGTGCGAGGACCACCACGGTCACGTCACCCGCCACACCTTCGGCGACCTGAGCCGCCTGTCCAACCGCCTGGGCCACGCGCTGCGCGGTATCGGGGTCGCCGCGGGCGACCGCGTCGCGATCATCCTCGCGCAGCGCGCGGAGACGGCGATCGCCCACGTGGCGACGTACAAGATCGGCGCGGTCGCGGTACCACTCTCGGTGCTGTTCGGTCCGGAAGCGCTCGAGTACCGGCTCGGCAACAGCCGGGCCAAGGTCGTCATCACCGACCACCGTGGTGGCGAGCGCGTCGCGGCGATGCGTGAACGCCTGCCGCACCTGGAGCAGATCGTCACCTGCGGGGCGCCGGGCGAGGGGGCCTTCTGGGAGCTGCTCGCCGAGGGGGCCGACAGTTCGCCGGCGGTCGACACCTCGGCCGACGATCCGGCGATGATCATCTACACCTCGGGCACCACGGGTCCGCCCAAGGGCGCGCTCAACGCGCACCGCTGCCTGCTCGGCAACCTGCCCGGCTTCGAGCTATCACAGAACTTCTACGCGCAGACCGGCGGCCTGTTCTGGACGCCGGCAGACTGGGCCTGGACCGGCGGCCTGCTCGACGCCCTGCTGCCCACGCTGCACTACGGCAAGCCGGTGTTCGGTTACGACGGCCAGGGCCGCTTCGATCCCGAGCGCGTCGTCGACCTGATGGCGCGCCATGGCGTGCGCAACGCCTTCATTCCGCCGACCGCGATGAAGATGCTGATGCAGGTGCCCGACATCGCCTCGCGCGGCGTCGAACTCAACGCCGTGATGTCGGCCGGCGAGAGCGTCGGCGAGCGGGTGGTCGAGTGGGGACGCGAGGCCTTCGGCATCACGGTCAACGAGATGTGGGGCCAGACCGAGTTCAACTACCTGGTCGGCAACTGCTCGGCGATCATGCCGGTCAAGCTCGGCTCCATGGGCAAGCCGTTCGCCGGCCACTGGGTCGACGTCATCGATGAACAGGGTCGCCCGCTGCCGGACGGCGAGTGCGGCGAACTCGCGGCGCGCACCGGCGACCCGGTGCAGTTCCTCGGCTACTGGGAGAATGAGGAGGCGACGCGCGCCAAGATGCGCGGCGAGTGGTTCCTGACCGGTGACGTCGGCTACCGTGACGCCGAGGGTTACCTCTGGTTCGTCGGCCGCCAGGACGACGTCATCTCCAGCGCCGGCTACCGCATTGGTCCCGGCGAGATCGAGGACTGCCTGATCCGTCACCCGGCGGTTGCCCAGGCGGCGGTGATCGGGGTCCCCGACGACCTGCGCGGACAGATCATCAAGGCGTTCATCGTGCCGACCACGGGCGTGACCACCGACGACGAGCTGACCGCGGACATCCAGCGCCAGGTCAAGCAGCAGCTCGCCGCCTACGAGTACCCGCGCGAGATCGAGTACATCGACGCGCTGCCGCTGACCACCACCGGCAAGGTGCGACGCAACGAGCTGCGCCAGCGTGAGCTCGACCGCCGAACGGAGAGCGACACGTGACCGACCGTACCGACATCCCGACCCTGAGCCGGATCCTCAGGCGCCACCGCCGCGTCGCCGTCGTCGGGCTCTCGGCGAACTGGCACCGGCCGAGCAACTTCGCGGCGAAATACCTGCAGGAGCACCGCTACCGCGTCATCCCGGTCAACCCGGCCTACGAAGAGGTGCTCGGCGAGCGCTGCTACCCCGACCTGAAATCGGTCCCGGAGCCGGTCGAGATCGTCAACATCTTCCGCCGCGCCGATGACGTGCCGCCGATCGTCGAGGACGCCATCGCCATCGGGGCCAAGGTGGTCTGGATGCAGCTCGGCGTCGTCCATGAGGCCGCCGCGGCACGGGCCCGCGAGGCGGGGCTGCAGGCAGTGATGGACCGCTGCATGAAGATCGAGCACGCACGGCTGTTCGGTGGCCTGAACTTCATCGGCGTCAACACGGGTGTGATCACCTCGCACCGCCACATGGTGATCGAGAACTGAGGAGGGCGGCGTGGCCGACCACGACTACGGATTCGAAACGCTCTGCCTGCACGCCGGCCAGGTGCCCGACGCATCGACCGCGTCACGCGCGGTGCCGATCTACCAGACCACCTCCTACGTCTTCAACGACACCGAGCATG
>CBDTVS010000311.1:0-3126 GCA_965364245.1 uncultured Gammaproteobacteria bacterium
GCTCTCAGAGCGCGTCGCGATGATCATCGAGGGTATCCACATCCACCCCGCGTACATGCAGAGCGTGGCACGCGACGGCGAGGCGATCGTCGTGCCGTTCATGCTCGCCAACCTCGATCCCGATCAGCTCAAGAAGCAGTTGCGTGGTCGTGCGATGGATGCACCCAACCGCCGCGCCGAGCGCTACCTGAAGAACTTCGACGTGATCTGGCAGCTGCAGTCGTTCCTGCTCGCCGAGGCGGACCGCTGCCACGTGCCGATTCTCTCCGACTGGCCGACGGTCAAGGCCGCCGACCAGGCGATGGACATGGTCTTCACGATGCTCGCCCGCAAGTTCGAGGGCAAGCCGCTGCGGCGCAAGGCTAGCTGAAGATCCCCTTCAGCAGGAAGAAGACCAGCGCGGCGAGCACGCCGGCGATCGGTAGCGTCACCACCCACGACACGATGATGCCGCCGATCACGCGCAGGTTGAGCGCCGAGATGCCGCGCGCCAGGCCGACCCCCATCACCGCGCCGACCGCGATGTGCGTGGTCGATACCGGCAGTCCGGTGCGCGAGGCGAGCACCACGGTGGTCGCCGCCGCGAGCGTCGCGCAGAACGCGCGGCTCGGGGTCAGCTCGGTAATCTCGGTGCCCACCGTCTTCATCACCCGGTAGCCCATCGTCGCCAGGCCGACGACGATGCCGGCGCCGCCGACCAGCAGGATCCACACCGGTAGCGCCGCCTTCTGCGCCACCTCGCCGCCCGACTGCACGATGCTGACCACCGCGGCCAGCGGGCCGATGCCGTTGGCCACGTCGTTCGAACCGTGCGCGAAGGCCATCGCGCAGGCGGTGAACAGCATCATCGGCACGAACACCTTCTCGACGCTGGTGAAGTGGAAGTCGCGGTTCTCGTCGGGGACGTAGCGCACGCGCTGGATCAGCAGCGCGCCGACCGCGGCGACGGCGAGGCCGATCAGCGCGGCGACGCCGAAGCTGGCGGCGACCGACAGGTCGACGTTGAGGTGCTTGAGCCCCTTCCACAGCGTGACCAGCGAGATCACGAAGCCGACCAGGAAGATGTAGGCCGGACCCCAGCGGCGTGCGCTGTCGAACGGCTTGTCGGTGTCGAGGATCAGCTTGCGGATGCTGAGCATCAGCAGCAGTGCGATCAGGCCGCCGAGCAGCGGCGAGACCAGCCAGCTGGCGACGATGCCGCCGATCTTGCCCCAGTTGACCGCGTCGACACCGATGCCGACCACCGCGAAGCCGACGATGGCGCCGACGATCGAGTGGGTGGTCGAGACCGGCCAGCCACGCGTCGAGGCGATCATCAGCCAGATCGCCGCGGCGAGCAGCGCGGCGAGCATGCCGTAGACCAGCAGCTCCGGCTGGCCTGCGATCGCACCGGCATCGATGATGCCCTTGCGGATGGTGCTGGTGACGTGGCCGCCGGCGATCACCGCGCCGGCGAACTCGAACACCGCGGCGATGACGATCGCCTGCTTGATGGTGATCGCCTTCGAGCCGACCGAGGTGCCCATCGCGTTGGCGACGTCGTTGGCACCGATGCCCCAGGTCATGTAGAGGCCGAAGATCACCGCCAGCGCGATGAACCAGCTGCCGTGCTGGGCCAGGATTTCCATGTTCGTATTCCTTGGGTCCGGGCGGTGCTCAGCGCACCGCGAGGATCAGGCGCAGGCGGTTGCCCACCTTCTCGGCGTAGTCGGCGAGGTCGCCGATCCACTCGATGAGCTGGTACCAGAACATCACCGAGACCGGTTTCAGCTGGTCCTCGTTGCGGAACAGCAGCCGGGTCAGCTCGATGCCGAGGTTGTCGGTCTCGTCCTCGATGCGCCCGAGCTCGGCGATCATCGTCAGCACGTCGCCGCGCTCCTTGCCGCCGAAACCCATCTCGAGCAACTCGTCGAGCTCCTCGATCACCTTGTGCGACTGGTGGCAGGCATCGACGCAGCGCCCGACCAGCTCCTTGAGCGGGGCGTGCATGACGTCGACCATCTCCATCGGCCGCTCGACCAGCAGGCCGGCGATGTCCTGCGCGGTGTCGGCGATGGAGTCCTGCATGTCGAGCACCTCGAGCAGGTCGCGCCGGTCGACCGGCAGGAACAGGCTCTTCGGCAGGTGCTCGCGCAGCTCGTTCTTGATCTTGTCGGCGTCTTCCTCGAGGGCGAAGATGCGTTCCTGCGCGGCCACCAGGCGCGTATGGTCGTCCTGGCACAGCGCGTCGAACAGCTCCGGCACGACGTCGACGCAGTCGATCACCGCGCGCATGTGCTGCTGCATCGCCTTGAACGGCGAGCGGCCGAACAGGTTGGTGAAGGGGCTCAGGGCCATCGTGTCCTCCTTGGCAGCGACCCGGCGGGTCGCGGGTCCCGGTGTGCGGTTCGTCATCGAACCGTCATGTTCTCGTAACATTATGGATGGCCGACAGGAGATAACGCCAGCATGAGCGATCGCTACGCGGTGGTCGGTGACCCGATCGACCACAGCCGCTCGCCGCAAATCCATGCCCGCTTCGCCGCGCAGACCGGCGAGCGGCTGAGCTACGCGGCGCTGCGCGTGCCGGCCGGCACGCTGGCCGCGGCGGTGGCCAGGTTCACCGCGAGCGGCGGGCGCGGCCTCAACGTCACGGTGCCGCTCAAGGAGGAGGCGTACCTTCTCGCCGTGACCAGAGGTGCGCGTGCCGAGCGGGCCGGCGCGGTCAACACGCTGCGCCTCGATGGCGACGGGGCGCCGTTCGGCGACAACACCGACGGCGTCGGCCTGGTGCGCGACCTGGTTGCCAACCTGGGGCTCGAACTGGGCGGCCGTTCGCTGCTGGTGCTCGGTGCAGGCGGGGCCGTGCGTGGCATCCTCGCGCCGCTGCTCGAACAGCGACCGGCACGCCTGGTGATCGCCAACCGCACCGCCGAGCGGGCCGCCGCGCTGGCCGCGGCATTCAGCGATCTCGGCACGGTCGCGGGCGGCGGCCTCGACGCTGTCGCCGGGCAGCGCTTCGACGTCGTGATCAACGGCACCGCGGCGAGCCTGGGCGGTGGGACGCTGGCGTTGCCCGAGTCCCTCCAGGTGGACGGGGAGATCGGAAGAGCGTCGTGTAGGGAAAGAGTGTAGATCTCGGTGGTC
>CBDTVS010000312.1:0-3115 GCA_965364245.1 uncultured Gammaproteobacteria bacterium
CCCTGGGGCTTGCGCGCGATGGCGTCGCGGATCGCCTGGCGCAGTTCGTCGTCGTTGGCGCCGTCGCGCAACAACCGCCCGAGCGGCGCCGCCTCCTCGCGGCCGAGGCAGAGCACCAGATCGCCCTTGGCGGTCAGGCGCACCCGGTTGCAGTCGTCGCAGAAATGGCGCGACATCGCCGAGATCACGCCGACGGTGCCCTGCCCGGCCCGGAAATAGCTGGCCGGGCCGCCGCCGCGCATCCCGCTGAGCGGCTCGAGTTCGCTGCCGCAGTGGTCGCGCACCCGCGCGAGGATCGACTCGGCCGGGTAGTAGAGTTCCATCGTGCCGGCCCCGCTGGTGCCGACCGGCATGGTCTCGATGAAACGCAGATGGCAGCCGCGCGCGGTCGCGTAGTCGACCATCGCCTCGATCTCGCCGTCGTTGATGCCGCCCATCACGACCATGTTCAGCTTGACCGGGGCCAGGCCCACCTCGATCGCCCTGTCGATCCCCGCGAGGACATGGTCGAGCTCGCCGCCGCGCGTGATCTCACGGAACGTGGTGGCGTCGAGCGAGTCGAGCGAGACATTGACCCGCTGCAGGCCTGCGTCGGCGAGCGCGCCGGCGAAGCGCACGAGCTGGTCACCGTTGGTGGTCAGCGACAGATCCTCGAGTCCCGGCAACGCCGCAAGTTCGCCGACCAGACCGGTCAGGTTGCGGCGCACCAGCGGCTCACCGCCGGTGACACGCACCTTGCTGACGCCGAGCTCCACGAACAGCCGCACCAGGCGTACCACCTCCTCGGAGCGCAGCATATGCGTGTGCGGTTCGAGCTTGATGCCCTGCTCGGGCATGCAGTAGAAGCAACGGTAGTTGCAGCGGTCGGTGACCGAGAGCCTCAGGTAGGCGACACGCCTGCCGAAGCCGTCCTGCAGCATCTCCATCCCCTTGCTCCTGACCAGGCCGTATCCCGGCTCTTACCGGGCATTATGCACGAAACAAGGGGCAGACCCGGCGGCCGGCTCAATCACGCTCCCAGGCCGCGAGACGCTCGAGGAACAGGGCCTCGTCGAGCACCTCGACGCCCAGCTCGGTGGCCTTCGCCAGTTTCGAGCCGGCCTCGCTGCCGGCGACCACGAACGCGGTCTTCTTGGACACGCTGCCGGCGACCTTGGCGCCGAGCGCCTGCAGACGCGCCTTGGCCTCGCTGCGCGGCATCGACTCGAGGGTCCCGGTCAGCACCACCGAGCTTCCTGTGAGAGGCGCATCGTCATCCACGTGTGGACGCGGCGCCTGCGCCTCCCAGCGCACGCCGACGGCGCGCAGGCCGTCGATCACCTCGCGGTTGTGCGGCTCGGCGAAGAACGCCGCGACGTGCTCCGCGACCACCGGCCCGACGTCCGGGACCTGCTGCAACGCCTCGGCATCCGCCTCGCGCAACGCCGGCAGGTCGCCGAAGTGCGCCGCCAGTGCCTGCGCGGTGCTCTCGCCGACCTCGCGGATGCCGAGCGCGAACAGGAAACGCGGCAACGTGGTCGCCTTGCTGCGCTCGAGTGCCGCGACCAGGTTCTGTGCCGACTTCTCCCCCATCCGCTCCAGGCCGGCGAGCGCTTCGGCATCGAGCCGGTAGAGATCGGCGACGCTGGTCACCAGCCCGGCGTCGACCAGCTGCTCGACCAGCCTGTCGCCGAGCCCCTCGATGTCCATCGCCAGGCGTGAGGCGAAGTGGCGGATCGCCTGCTTGCGCTGCGCCGCGCAGTAGAGCCCGCCGCTGCAGCGCACCGCGCTCGCCTCGTCGTCGCGCGTCAGCGCCGAACCGCACACCGGGCAGGCCGGCGGCAGCACGACCGTACGCTCGCTGCCGTCACGGCGTGCGGCGACGATGCCGACCACCTCGGGAATCACGTCGCCGGCGCGGCGCACGGTCACCGTGTCGCCGATGCGCACGTCCTTGCGCGCGATCTCGTCCATGTTGTGCAGCGTGGCATTGGTCACCGTCACGCCACCGACGAAAACCGGCTCGAGGCGCGCGACCGGGGTCAGCACGCCGGTGCGCCCGACCTGGAAGTCAACGTCGAGCAGCCGGGTCAGCTCCTCCTGGGCGGGGAACTTGTGCGCGATGGCCCAGCGCGGCGCCCGGGCCACCTGGCCGAGTTCCGCCTGCCAGTCGCGCCGGTCGACCTTGTAGACCACGCCGTCGATGTCGAAATCGAGGGTCTGGCGGCGCGCCAGCATCGCGGCGTGGTAGGCGAGACACCCCTCGGCACCCGCGACCACCTCGAGCGTGTCGCTGGTCGGCAGGCCCCAGTCGCGGAGCAGCTCCATCACCCCGGAATGGCGCGCGGGCAACGCCTGGTCGACGCGACCGACGCCGTAGGCGCAGAACGCCAGCGGCCGGCGTGCGGTGATCGCGGAGTCGAGCTGGCGCAGGCTGCCCGCGGCGGCGTTGCGCGGGTTCACGAACGGCTTCTCGCCCCGCTGCGTGGCAAGTCGGTTGTACTCGGCAAATCCCGAAAGCGTCATGTAGATCTCGCCACGCACCTCGACCAGCGGCGGCACGTTGCCGCGCAGGCGCAGCGGCACGGCGCGCACGGTACGCACGTTCTGCGTCACCTCCTCGCCGCGGCGGCCGTCGCCCCGGGTCGCGGCGACCGCGAGCCGCCCCTCGCGGTAGGTGAGCGACACCGCGAGGCCGTCGAGCTTGGGCTCGGCGACGTACTCGATCGCGGTCACGTCGAGCAGTTCGCGGATACGCCGGTCGAAATCGTGCACCGCGTCGGCGTCGAAGGCGTTGCCGAGGGAGAGCATCGGCTCGAGGTGTTCGACCTCGGCGAAGGCGTCGAGCGGCGCCGCGCCGACACGCTGGGTCGGGGAGTCGGGGGTGACCAGCTCGGGATGGCGCGTCTCGAGCTCGACCAGCTCCTGCATCAGCCGGTCGTACTCGGCATCCGGCACGCTCGGCGCGTCGAGCACGTAGTAGCGGTAGTTGTGTTCGTCGAGCTCGCGACGCAGCGCTTCGGCCCGGCGGCGCGCCTCGGCGGTAGGCTCGCTGGCCATCACTGCGCGGCGCGGGCCGCCTCGTCGCGCAGCATGGTAATCGCCGAGTCGCTCAGCGGCTTACGCCGCGTATCGC
>CBDTVS010000313.1:0-3083 GCA_965364245.1 uncultured Gammaproteobacteria bacterium
AATCCAGATCTTGCCGCCGCGCTTGACGTGGCGGGTGATGGCACGCCGCGCGGCCTCGATCTGGCGCGCTGTGATGCGCCCGCGACCGGTCGCACGCAGCCCGTACTCGCCGAAGCTGACGCGGTTGCCGACCTGGGCCAGCCCACGGTTGCGGCCCTTCTGCTGCTGGCGATATTTGGTGCGCTTCGGCTGAAGCATGTCCCATCTCTCCCGTTCAGTTGGCCGCCGCGGCCTTGCTCGCGGCTTCCGGCTCGGCCTCGACCTGCTGGTCGAACACCTCGCCCTTGAAGATCCACACCTTGACGCCGATCACGCCGTAGGTGGTACGCGCCTCGGCGGTGCCGTAGTCGACGTCCGCGCGCAGCGTATGCAGCGGCACGCATCCCTCGCGGGACCACTCCGAGCGTGAGATCTCGGCGCCGTTCAGGCGCCCACCGACCATCACCTTGATGCCCTGCGCACCGAGGCGCATCGAGTTGCCGACCGCGCGCTTCATCGCGCGGCGGAACATGATGCGGCGCTCGAGCTGCTGGGCGATGCCCTCGGCGACCAGCTGCGCATCGAGTTCCGGCTTGCGGATCTCGGAGACGTTGATGTGCACCGGGATGCCCATCAGGCCGGCCAGCTCCTTGCGCAGGGTCTCGATGTCGGCGCCCTTCTTGCCGATGACGATGCCGGGTCGCGCGGTATGGATGGTGATCACCGCGTTCTTCGCCGGCCGATCGATGGTGATGCGGCTGACCGATGCCGAAGCGAGCTTCTTCTTCAGGTAGTCGCGCACCATCAGATCGTTGTTCAACAGGTCGGCGAAGTGCTTCGAGTTGGCATACCACTTGGACGTCCAGTCCTTGACGATGCCGAGTCGAATGCCGGTCGGATGTACTTTCTGGCCCATTACGTATCCTCAGTCGCTGACCGTCACCGTCAGGTGACTGGTCTGCTTGATGATGCGGTTGCCGCGGCCCTTGGCGCGCGCCCGCATGCGCTTCATCTTCGGCCCTTCGTCGACCATCACGGCCGCGACCTTCAGCTCGTCGATGTCGGCGCCCTCGTTGTGCTCGGCGTTCGCGATCGCCGACTCGAGCACCTTGCGCATCAGGCCGGCCGCCTTCTTGGTGCTGAAGCGCAGCTGGTTGAGCGCCTGCTCGGCCGGCAGGCCACGGATCTGGTCCGCGACCAGGCGCGCCTTCTGCGCCGACAGCTTCGCGTACCGCATTTTTGCCATCGCGTGCATCGTCTTGCTCCTCAGCGCCGGGCCTTCTTGTCGGCCACGTGGCCGCGGTAGGTGCGGGTCGCGGCGAACTCGCCGAGCTTGTGACCCACCATGTCCTCCGAGACCAGCACCGGTACGTGCTGGCGGCCGTTGTGCACGGCGATCGTCAAACCGACCATGTCGGGCGTGATCGTCGAGCGGCGCGACCAGGTCTTGATCGGTCGCTTGCTGTTCTCGCTGACGGCCTGCGCTACCTTCTGCTGAAGGTGCAGGTCGACGAACGGACCTTTTCTGACTGACCGTGGCACTGTTCTGGTCCCTCTAGTTCGTTACTTGCGTTTGCGCCGGCGCACAATCATCTGGTCGGTGCGCTTGTTGCTGCGTGTGCGGTGCCCCTTGGTCGGGACGCCCCATGGTGTGCACGGGTGGCGGCCGCCCGAGGTGCGGCCCTCGCCGCCACCATGCGGGTGGTCGACCGGGTTCATCACCACGCCACGCACCGTCGGCCGCACGCCGCGCCAGCGCGTCGCACCGGCCTTGCCGATCGAGCGCAGGTTGTGCTCGCTGTTACCGACCTCGCCGATGGTCGCCTTGCACTCGGCGTGCACCTTGCGCATCTCGCCCGAGCGCAGGCGCAGGGTGGCGTAGATGCCCTCGCGGGCGACCAGCTGCGCCGAAGCACCCGCGGAGCGAGCCATCTGCGCACCCTTGCCGGGACGCAGCTCGATGCAGTGCACCGTGGTGCCGACCGGGATGTTGCGCAGCGGCAGGCAGTTGCCCGGCTTGATCGGCACCGAGAGACCCGATTGCAGGGTGTCGCCGGCGCTCACGCCGCGCGGCGCGATCACGTAGCGGCGTTCGCCGTCTGCGTAGAGCAGCAGGGCGATGTTCGCGCTGCGGTTCGGGTCGTACTCGAGGCGCTCGACGCGCGCCGGCACGTTGTCCTTGTTGCGCTTGAAGTCGATGATCCGGTAGCGCTGCTTGTGGCCACCGCCCTGGTGCCGGGTGGTGATCCGGCCCTGGTTGTTGCGCCCGCCGTTCTTGCTCTTGGTCTCGAGCAGCGGCGCATACGGTTTGCCCTTGTGCAGCTCCGGGTTGACCACCTTGACGACGAAACGCGACCCGGGCGACGTCGGCTTGCGTTTAACGACTGGCATGTTTCACCCCTGTCCTGTGCATCACGGCCGGCGTCACTCGGCGCCGGCGAAGTTGATGTCGTGGCCCGGCTTCAGACGCACATAGGCCTTCTTGAAGTCGGAGCGCTTGCCGAGCGAGCGGCCGAAGCGCTTGGCCTTGCCCTTGACGTTGACGATCTGCACGCGCTCGACCTCGACCTCGAACAGCAGCTCGACGGCACGCTTGACCTCGGGCTTGCTCGCATCGCGATCGACCTTGAACACGAACTGGCGCGCAGCGTCGGCGGCCAGGGTGCTCTTCTCGGTGACATGCGCGCCGCGCAGCACCTTCAGCAGGCGTTCCTGGTTCATGCCAGCATCTCCTCGATGCGCTTCAGCGCACCCTCGGTCACCAGCACCTTCTCGAAACCGACCAGGCTGACCGGGTCGATGCCGCTGACGTCGCGTACGTCGACGCGGCTCAGGTTGCGCGCCGCGAGGTACAGGTTGTCGGTGACCTCCTCAGTGACGATCAGCACGTCGTCGAGACCGAGGGTCTTGAGGCGCTGCGCGAGGTGCCGGGTCTTGTGGTCCGCCATCTCGAAGGCGTCGATCGCCACCAGCCGCTCCTGGCGCACCAGTTCGGCGAGGATCGAGCGCAGCGCAGCGCGGTACATCTTGCGGTTGACCTTCTGCCCGTAGTCGCGCGGCTGCGCGGCGAAGGTGACGCCACCGCTGCGCCACAGCGGGCTGCG
>CBDTVS010000314.1:0-3078 GCA_965364245.1 uncultured Gammaproteobacteria bacterium
CGTCGGTGATCGCCGCGTCGATTACCTGCCCCTGGCCGTTGGCGCGTGCATGGTGCAGCGCCGACAGCAGGCCGACGGCGAGCACCAGCGTGCCGCCACCGATGTCGCCGACCAGCGTCGGCGGCGCCGAGGGCGGTTGGTTAGGCCCGCCGCCGTGATGCAGCGCACCGCTCAGCGCGATGTAGTTGAGGTCATGGCCGGCGCGTTGCGCGAGCGGGCCCTCCTGGCCCCAGCCGGTCATGCGCCCGTAGACCAGCGCCGGATTGCGCGCGTGGCAGCGCTCCGGGCCGAGCCCGAGCCGCTCCATGACCCCGGGCCGGAAGCCCTCGATCAGCAGGTCGGCGTCGGTGACGAGGTCGAGCACGACGTCGGCCGCCTGCGGCGCCTTGAGGTCGATCGCCAGCGAGCGCTTGCCGCGGTTGAACAGGGCGGCATCGCCCAGCGCCGCGCTGTCGAACGGGCCGGCCGCGTTGGGATTGGACTGCGCCCGCTCGACGAGGACCACCTCGGCGCCGAGGTCGGCGAGCAGCATGCCGCACGCCGGCGCCGGCCCGATGCCCGCCATCTCCACCACCTTCACGCCGTGCAGTGGACCCATCGTCGCCTCCGTGTCGTTCCGTCATGGATGAAATGGAGCGATCCTACAGGTATTCTGATCCCGTCGCGGACGCTCCGCGGCCAACGACGCACGGCCCCGCCAGAGGGTCCGGCGTCCTCCCGGGAACCAGGAGGTATCGATGATCAACGACCCGACCCCGAAGCGTGCGCGCCTCGTGTACGCCACCCTGCTCGGCATGGCCCTCGCGCTGCCGGCGCTCGCCGCCGACTACCGTTTCCCCGACAAGCCGTTCGGCCTCGACAGCCCGGCCGGGCGCTGCGTGGTCTGCCACAGCCTCGAGAAGAACGGCCCGTTCCGCGTCGCGCCGAACCTGTACGACATCGTTGGCGCCGACAAGGCGCGCACCAACCGCTACAACTACTCGCAGGCGCTGCGCGAGAAGGGCGGCACCTGGACCGAGGACGAACTCGACGAGTTCCTCGAGAACGCGAGCGTCTACGCCCCGGGATCGACCAAGTCGATCCGTGTCGCTGACGCCGAGGAGCGGCGCAAGATCATCGACTACCTGAAGACCGAGCTCGCCGACTGATCCGCCGGGCGTCGCACCGTGCCGATCGGCGCGGTACCGTCTATTGCGTGCGCGGGAAGCCGTTGCGGTCGAAGCTCCAGTCCGTGAAGGCGAACCGGTAGGGGTGTTCGGCGCCGCGGGCGAAGTGCCAGGCGTTGCTGCGGCCGAAGCGGATCGCGCTCTGCATCATCGTCAGGTCGAGCCGCCAGCGACCCTCCTCGCGCACCAGGAACCAGGGCGCGCAGGCGCGCTCGGCGGGCGGATAGCGCAGCACCGCGCGCGTCCCCTCCAGCCTGGGTGACTCGGCGTGGCAGCGCGCGTAGGTCGCCACGATGTTATCCATCTGCGCCGGGGTGACCGTCCAGCCTGCCAGCATGGTGCGCGTGGCCACGCTGTAGATCGGCAGTTCGGGGTTGGCATTGCGTGCGTCCATGGCCGCCAGGTAGGCCGCCACCACGGCGCCGGGCGTGTCGTCCTGCACGTCGATGTCGGTCGGGCCGCTGCGCCAGGCGCCGTCGTCGCCCTGGCCCAGCCGCGCGTCAGTGGTGGCACCCGCGCCGGTCGTGAAGGCGGCCCACGGCTCGTCGTCGAACCCGGCGTTGCGCTCCGCGTTCTGCGCCCGGGTGACGATCAACTCGGTGGTCGCGAGGATGCCATCGGCGACCCGTTCGCGGCGGAAGAACGGCACCATCTGGCGCTGTTCGAGGTAGGCGACGAAGGCATCGACGTAGACCCCCTCGAGCGCGGCAGAGACCTCGAGCCGCACGCGATCCGCCACCGGGTCGATCACCAGCAACAGGCCGCGGCCCGACGGGCTGAGTGTGCCCACCTCGAGGGCCTCGAACGCCTCGACGGCGAAACGCTCGATGGGGCCGGTCTCGTTGGCCGTGACCACCCGGTAGTCGATGCCGTGGTCTTCGAGCAGCAGGCGATGGAAGGTCTCGATGCGTGCGCGGTCTTCGGCGTCTAGCAGCGCCGCGCGATCGTCGACCCAGCCGGCGGGCGGCTGGCCGCACGCCGCGACCAGCGTGGTCAGCAGCAGGCTAGAGACCCAGCGGCTTGGCCGCATCGCTCCCGGCCTCGGCCTTGAAGTAGGCCTTGCGCTGGAAATTGCCGAAGCCGGCGACCAGGCTGCCAGGCAGGCGGCGGATCGCGGCGTTGTACGCCTCGGCCGCGGTGTTGAAGCGCAGCCGTGCGACGTTGATGCGGTTCTCCGTCCCCTCGAGCTGGGCCTGCAACTCGAGGAACTGGTCCGAGGAACGCAGCTCGGGGTAATCCTCGGCCACGGCGCGGAAGCCACCGAACGCGGCGCGCAGCGCGGCATCGCGGGAGGTGAACTCGGTCATCACGTCCTCGTCGTCGGTCGGTCCGCCGCTCAGCGCCGCCAGCGTCGCGGCGCTTTCGGCCTGGCGCGCCAGCAGCTCGTCGACCGCGCTGCGCAGCGCCGCCTCGCGGCTGCCGGCGACGGTCTCGACCGCGGTCGATTCGTGTTCGAGGTAGCGGCTGACCGACTCCACCAGCCGCGGGATCAGGTCGGCGCGGCGCTGGTAGTTGCTCTCGACGTCGGACCAGGCGGAGATCACCGCCTCCTCGCGATCGACCAGCCCGTTGTAGGTGAACGCCAGGATCAGGAAGGGGATCACCAGCACCAGCATCAGGCCGGCGATGTTGGTCACGTTGCGGTTCATGGTTGCGATGCTCCCGGGTTGATTGAGGGTCTCGGCGACGTTCTGGACCGTGTCCGGCGTGGTGCCGTCGCCGCCGAGCAGCAGCACGAGTGCGATCGCCACCAGGGTCGCGATCGCCAGCGGCCAGCCGGGGCGGCGGCGTTCCGGGGGCGGCGGCGCCTCCCGCGCGTTCGAGAGGCTGGCGAGCAGTCGCTCGGCCTGGGCCTCGCTGATGACGCCGTCGGCCGCCATGCGCCTGACCCGTTCGTGGTTGTCCAACATCG
>CBDTVS010000315.1:0-3054 GCA_965364245.1 uncultured Gammaproteobacteria bacterium
TCAAGGCGGCGATCATCGGTATCCATACCGAGGACTACCACAACGACCAGGTCCTGGACGATGTCAATCTACTTTACTCCGGCGAGGCCGAGCTGCCCGCCGAGTTCTGGGAGGCACACAGCAAGGACATCGACTCATGGCAGGAGGAAGGGCACACCTACTACCGTGTCAAGGGACCGGACACCAAGGACTGGTACGTCAACCAGTGCCTGTACATCGACGGCGAATCGCCGTTCGAGGCCATCGTGCGCCGCCGTGACGGCGACGATGACGCCCTGATCGAGGTAGTCCACGATTACCGCTCGCACAAACATGCCGTGTGGGGCATCAGCGCGCGTAACCGGGAGCAGAATTTCGCCCTCAACCTGCTGATGGATCCGAACATCGATTTCGTCTCGCTGCTCGGGACCGCCGGCACCGGCAAGACGCTCTTGGCGCTGGCCGCCGGCCTCGCTCAGGTCCTGGAT
This sequence comes from uncultured Gammaproteobacteria bacterium, assembly GCA_965364245.1. Taxonomy (GTDB): domain Bacteria; phylum Pseudomonadota; class Gammaproteobacteria; order QNFN01; family QNFN01; genus QNFN01. Next base: position 468 of record CBDTVS010000315.1, read on the forward strand.
CAGAATCGCTTCCGTGAGATCATAATGACCCGCGTCACCGTGCCGGTGGGCGAAGACATCGGCTTCCTGCCAGGGACCGAAGAGGAAAAGATGACGCCCTGGATGGGTGCACTGATAGACAACCTCGAGGTCCTGACGCAGACGGAGGGAGGCGAGTGGGGGCGTGCGGCCACCGACGACCTGTTGCGCTCACGTATCCGCATCCACTCGCTGAACTTCATGCGCGGGCGCACCTTCCTGAACAAGTACATCATCCTCGACGAGGCGCAGAACCTGACCGCGAAGCAGATGAAGACCCTGATCACCCGCGCCGGCCCCGGCACCAAGGTGATCTGCCTGGGCAACATCTCGCAGATCGACACCCCCTACCTGACCGAGACCTCCTCGGGCCTGACCTACATCGTCGACCGCTTCAAGGGCTGGGAGCACAGCGGTCACGTGACGCTGCTGCGCGGCGAGCGCTCGCGACTCGCGGACTACGCGACCGAGAATCTCTAGCGCTCCCCCAGACGTGCGAAGGCCCCGGCGACACCCCGCCGGGGCCTTCTCCGTTCAACCGGCTTCGATCAGCAACCCTCGACGCAGTTACCACCGCCGTCGAAGGCCATCGTCTTGCCGCTGAGCGGCACGTGCACCGGCACCTTGACCGCCGCCTTGAACGCGGCCGTGCGCGTGCCGTCGAGCAGCTTGCCGCCCTCGGTCGCCGGCTCGTTGGCGTGCGAGGCGATCACCGACGCCGGCCTGACCAGTTCGTTGATCACGTAGGCCGCCTCGGTCGGGCCGGTGGTGAAGGTGTCGCCGATGTTGATCACCGCGAGCTTGGCGCCGTAGTGACCGCGCACCACGAGATCCTGTTCGGCGGTGATGCCGGTGTCGCCCGACAGGTAGACCGCGAGGCCGTTGGAGAAGGTGACGACGTAGCCGCCGGGGGGGCCAACGTAGGCGGTCAGGCCGTTGTCGGCAAGCGTCTTGCCACCGTCGATCAGGAACGCCGGGTTGAGGCCGTTCGAGTGCACCGCCGGCACCCCGGCCACCCTGGCACCGCCAACCATGGTCGACGCGCCGTAGCGCACCAGCTTGACCTGTTTTGCATCGCCACCGGCGGCGGCGACCTTCTTGGCGAAGAACGCGTTCATCTCGGCGCCGACGACGAAGGTCGCCTGCTTGCCGACCACGATGTTGACGCTGTTGGAGGTCGGCGCGACCTTGACCGTGAACTCCGGCTTGGCACAGGTGCCAGCATTGGCCTCGGGCTGGATCACGTCGCCGAGGTGGTCGCCGTGGACGTGGCTGAGCAGCACCGCGTCGATGTTGCCGAGGCGCGGATCGTCCGGGCCGCGCACCGTACGCCCGGCATCGTAGAGGATGCGCGTGCCGTCCGGGTCCTCGAGCACCAGCGCGCGGTCGAACCGGCAGAACTCACCGTCGTGGCTGCCGAGCGGGGTGATCTTGACGGTGCCCGCGGCCAGCGCCTGGCCAGCGGTCAGAACGAGCGTGGCCACAGTGGCCACGATGCCCGGTATGGGTCTTCTCATGGAGCATGCTCCTCAGATGGTGGTGGGTGATGAGGGGCTTCCATGCCGGTCACGAGGCGAAGTGTAGGCGCACGCCAACCGGCCGCCAGCGTGCGGCGACGTTCCGTTGACCTGCGGCAATATCCGCTCGAGGCTAGTCGCCAGCCTCGGGCACGGCCCCGTTGCCGGGAGCGCCGTCCTCCTCCCGGCGCGGCCAGGAGACCAGCAACGCCTGCACCAGGGTCGCCAGCGGGATCGCGAAGAAGACGCCCCACAGGCCCCAGATGCCGCCGAAGAACAGCACCGCGACGATGATCGCGATCGGGTGCAGGTTGACCACCTCGGAGAAGAGCAGCGGCACCAGCACGTTGCCGTCGAGCGCCTGGATCACGAGGTAGGCGATGACGACGTAGTAGAAGTCCGGCGTGAAGCCCCACTGGAAGAAGGCGACCAGGATGATCGGCAGGGTCACGACCACCGCGCCGACGTAGGGGATGATCACCGACAGGCCGACCGCCAGGCTCAGGGTCATCGCGTAGCGTAGTCCCATGACGGCGAAGGTCACGTAGGTCACCGACCAGACGATGACGATCTCGATGAACTTGCCGCGCACGTAGTTGGCGATCTGCACCTCGACGTCGGCCCAGACGCGGTTGGTCAGGCCGCGCTGCCGCGGCAGGTAGTTGTTGACCCAGGCGAGGATCTGCCGCTTGTCCTTGAGGAAGAAGAAGACCAGCAGCGGCATCAGTACCAGGTAGACGAGGATCGTCAGCAGGCCGACGATCGACGCCAGTGAGTAGCTGACCAGCGACTGGCCAAGCGCGGCGATCTCGGCACGCACCTGGGCGTTGAGGTCGCTGAGCTGCTCCGGCGAGATCAGCTGCGGGTAGCGCTCCGGCAGCTGCATCAGCACCTTCTGGCCATTGGCGACCATGCGCGGCAGGTCGGCGACCAGGTCGGTCAGCTGCTGGCTGAGCAGCGGCATCAGGCCGAACAGCACCAGCAGCAGCGCGGCCATGAACAGCGAGAAGACCAGCCACACCGCCGGCGTGCGCGGCAGGCTCCCCCTCGTG
>CBDTVS010000316.1:0-3052 GCA_965364245.1 uncultured Gammaproteobacteria bacterium
GGGGGGGGGGGGTAAAACCCCGCCGATCGGTTGCTGGCGGCCGGCCGGATTCCAGACGCCGGGATGGCCTGGTCGATGCGAATCGCCCGGGTCTGGAAAGCTTTCCAACCCGCTGTCGGTCTGGCACGCCGCTTGTATGATCGAGTGGTTCGAATCCCCAACGACCTACCCGCGGACACCGTCATGAGCAAGGACCTGCGCGAGAGCGCCCTGCACTACCACCGCTACCCGAAGCCCGGCAAGCTCGGCATCCACGCGACCAAGCCGATGGCCAACCAGCGCGACCTCGCGCTCGCCTACTCGCCGGGCGTCGCGCACGCATGCGAGGCGATCGTCGACGACCCGCTCAGCGTCAGCGACTACACCGCGCGCGCCAACCTGGTCGGCGTGATCAGCAACGGCACCGCGGTGCTCGGCCTCGGTGCGATCGGCGCGCTGGCCTCGAAGCCGGTCATGGAGGGCAAGGCGGTGCTGTTCAAGCAGTTCGCCGGTATCGACGTGTTCGACATCGAAATCGAGGAGCGCGACCCCGAGCGGTTGATCGAGACCATCGCCGGGCTGGAGCCGACCTTCGGCGCGATCAACCTCGAGGACATCAAGGCCCCTGAATGTTTCGTCGTCGAGAAGGCGTTACGCGAGCGCATGAACATCCCGGTGTTCCACGACGATCAGCACGGCACCGCGATCACCACCGCGGCCGGGGTGCTCGGCGCGCTGCGCCTGGTGGAAAAGGAGATCGGCGCGGTGCGCCTGGTGGTCTCCGGGGCCGGCGCCGCGGCGCTCGCCTGCACCGACCTGCTGGTCGCGATGGGCCTGCCCAGGACGAACGTCGTCGTCACCGACCGCCACGGCGTGGTCTACGAAGGGCGCGTCGAGGAGATGGATGAATACAAGGCGCGCTACGCGATACCCGACGATGGCCGGCGCACCCTCGACGACGTGATCGGGGGCGCCGACATCTTCCTCGGCCTCTCCGCGCCGCGCGTGCTCAAGCCCGAGGCGGTCGCGCGCATGGCGCCGAAGCCGCTGATCTTCGCGCTCGCCAATCCGACCCCGGAGATCATGCCCGAGGAGGTCAAGGCGGTGCGCGACGACGCGATCATCGCCACCGGCCGCTCCGACTACCCAAACCAGATCAACAACGTCCTCTGTTTCCCGTTCATCTTTCGCGGCGCGCTCGATGTCGGCGCGACGACCATCAACGAGGCGATGAAGATCGCCTGCGTCGAGGCGATCGCCGACCTGGCGATGGCCGAGGTCTCCGACGTGGTCGCCGACGCCTACCGTGACCAGTCGCTGACCTTCGGGCCCGAGTACATCATCCCCAAGCCGTTCGACCCGCGCCTGATCACGCACCTCCCGCCGGCGGTGGCGAAGGCGGCCATGGAGAGCGGCGTCGCGACGCGGCCGATCGCCGACTTCGACGCCTACCGCGACACGCTGGCGCGCCACGTCTACCGCTCGGGCACGTCGATGAAGGGCGTGTTCCAGGTGATCCGCGAGAACCCGCGTCGGCTGCTGTTCACCGCTGGTGAGGACGACCGCGTGCTGCGCGCGGTGCAGACGCTGCTCGAGGAGCGCCTCCCTGCGCCGCTGGTGATCGGGCGGCGCGAGCCGGTGCTGGCGAAGATCCTCGAGCTCGGCCTGCGCATCCGCCCGGACAGCGACTTCGAGTTGCTCGACCCGGCCCACTACGGGCGCTTCCCGGAGCTGGCCGAGCGCTACCACGACCTGATGGGGCGACGCGGCGTCTGGCCGTCCGACGCCGAGGGCATCCTGCGTGGCACGCCGACCGCGCTCGGCGCGATGCTGCTGCGCGAGGGGGTTGCCGACGCGATGCTCGCCGGGCCGGTCGGTGCGGCGCGCGAGAATCACCGCCACGTGCTCGACATCATCGGCCTGCGCGAGGGGGCGCACGTCAGTGCGGCGATGCAGATGCTGATCACCGACAAGGGCACCTTCTTCATCGCCGACACCTACATCAACTACGAACCGGAGGCCGGCGAGCTGGCCGAGATCACGCTGATGGCCGCCAGCGAGGTGCGTCGTTTCGGCATCGTGCCGAAGGTGGCGCTGGTCTCGCACTCCAATTTCGGCACCTACGACAACCCGTCGGCCCGGCGCCTGCGCGACGCGCTCGCGCTGGTGCGCGAACTCGATCCCGACCTGGAGATCGACGGCGAAATGCAGACCGACGCGGCGCTCTCCGAGGAGGTGCGCCGGCGCAGCTTCCCGCAGTCGACGCTGACCGGTCAGGCGAACGTGCTGATCATGCCCAACCTGGATGCTGCCAACATCACCTTCAACGCGCTGAAGGTGCTCGGCAACGCGGTCTCCGTGGGGCCGATCCTGCTCGGCATGGCCAGGCCGGTGCACATCCTGAATCGGACGGTGACCACGCGCGGCACGGTCAACCTGGCCGCGCTGGCGGCGGCGGACGCGGCGGTCTCCTGAATGGTGGCGGGCGTCAGCCCTGCGGGCCGTCGTCGGTGCCGATCTCGGCGATCTGCATCTCCATGATCTTCTTGATCGCCTTGCGGTCGGTGTTGGTCAGGTCGCCCTGATTGAGCGCCAGCGTGCCCATGTTGCCCATCACCTGCACCAACCGGCAGCCGAGCTTGATGTCGAACGGCACGCTGTTGCGGGTGTAGGTCATGGTCAGGATGCCCATCTCTCCCGGGTTGGGCGGGTTGTTCTTGTACTTGTTGAAATCGCCGCTGCTGAACCCGGCGGAGGTCGGACTCAGCGACTTGACGTAACCGCGCAGCATGCGCCCGCCGCCGAACTCGAGGTTCGCGTTCATCGTTACTGCTTTACCGCGTACGGCCATGGCCTCGTGCTCCCTGTGTGAGGTCGGTTCCTACACTCCTCTTACTCCCTGTCCCGGGATCGCGCAAGGAATCATTCGGCCAGGTTGGCGAGCAGCGCGAATTCGGCGAGCGACAGCGTCTCGGCACGCCGTCCCGGGTCGATACCGGCGGCACGCATGGCGTCGGCATCGAGCAGCTCGCGCAGGGTGTTGCGCAGCGTCTTGCGGCGCTGGGCGAAGGCC
>CBDTVS010000317.1:0-2990 GCA_965364245.1 uncultured Gammaproteobacteria bacterium
GCCAGGACCAGACGGTGTGCGGCGACGCGCATCAGGTACTCGATCTCGGCCACGACCCAGCGATTGCGATCCTGGCCGACCTCTTCGCGCAGGGCCTGATAGGTCTGCTCGGCGAGTTCGCGCTGACGCTCGAGTGCCGCACCCTGCTCGGCGAGTTGCAGCGCGTGGGCATCGAAGCGCTTCTCGACCTCGGCGTCGAACGCGGCGATCCGTTCCTGGGCGGCGACCAGCGCCGCATCGAGGGTCACCTGCGCGCCCGCGAACCGTTCCAGGCGTTCGCCGAGCTTCTGCCAGACCACGAACGCGCCCGCCACGGCGAGCAGCGCAACGACCAGCGCAACGACGGGGAGCACCGATTTGCGACCGGACTGCCCGGAATCGGCGGCCTGCGCCGGTGGCAACGCAGCGGCATCCTGCCCGGCGCCGTTATCGGCCGTGGTCTCGGACTCCGCCGTCGAGGCGGACGCCTCTGCCTCGTGCTCCTTGCGCTCCTGATCGGTCATCGCTGCTCTCTAGGATGCGGTGTTGGCACGCCGCCAAGCGACGACGGCCTCGAAAAGTCCCTGGTCAGTCGAGGAATCGGCCACGCTGGCCAACGCCCCGACCCCCAGGTCACGGGCCTGTTGTAGCACACGATCGCTGGCCACAACCAGCGGCGTCGCGCACAACAGGGCGCACCCCGCAGGGCCCAGCAGAGTGCAGAGATTCTCCAGCCCCTCGACGCTGGTGACCACCGCAACGTCGACCTCTCCTGCACGCCAGCGGGCAAGCAACGGCGCCGGGTCCACGTCGGGTCGTGCACGACGGTAAACCTCCGCATAGACCACCTCGGCACCACGGGCGCGCAACGTCTCGGCGAGCAGCTCGCGCCCGCCCTCACCGCGGAAGATCACCACCCGTTTGCCCCGCACCTGCTGCAGGGCCGGGAGCTCCAGCAGCGCCTCGCTGTCGAAGCGCGACTCGGGACGCACCGCGGGCATCAGCCCATGCGCCTGGAGCGCGCGCGCGGTGGCCGTGCCGATCGACGCGATCAGCAGGGCTGGCGGCCAGGCACGCCGTGCGCGCACCGCGGCGACCCCCTGCTCGACGGCGTTCGCGCTGATGAAGATCGCAAGATCGAATCCGTCGAGGTCGTCGATCACCGCGTCCGCGGCGGCCGGGTCGTGCGGCGGCAGGATGGCAATGGCGGGGAAGCGGATCGGTGTCGCGCCGGCAGCGGCGAGCAACTCGCAGAGCGGTTCGGCCTGGTGCGCCGGGCGCGTCACCAGCACGCCGCATCCCGCGAGCGGGGCCTCCGCCGGCGCGTGGCTCATTCCGGTGCGGCCGCGTAGACCTCGCGCAGGATGCGCTCGGCGCCGCGGCCGAGCAGTTCCTCGGCTAGCGCGGTGCCCATGGCGGAGGCGTCCGCGGCGGGACCGCGTCGCTCGCCCTGGATCACCTCGCGCCCGTCGGGTGAGCCGACCAGGCCACGCAGCCAGACCTCGCCCTGCTCGAGTACGGCGAACCCTGCGATCGGCACCTGGCAGCCGCCCATCAGGCGCGCGTTGAAGGCGCGCTCCGCGGCCAGGCGAATCCCGGTGTCGGGGTCGGCCAGCGGGGCCACGAGGGCGTTGACGCGCGGGTCGTCGACACGGCACTCGATACCGATCGCACCCTGGCCGATCGCCGGCAGGCTCTGTTCCGGGGCCAGCAGCTCGCGGATGCGCGCGTCGAAACCGAGCCGCTGCAGACCGGCCCCGGCCAGGATGATGGCGTCGAAGTCGCCGGCGTCGAGCTTGGCCAACCGCGAGTTGACGTTGCCGCGCAGGTCGTGGATCCGCAGGTCGTCGCGCCACGCGAGCAGCTGGCACTTGCGGCGCAGGCTGCAGGTCCCGACCACCGCACCCTGCGGCAGGTCGGCGAGGCGCGCGTGGGCGTTCGACACGAACGCGTCACGGTGCTCGGCGCGGCGCATCACCACCGCGAGGTGGAGCCCGTCCGGGAACTCGACCGGCACATCCTTCATTGAGTGCACGGCGAGATCGGCGCGGTCCTCGAGCATGCCCTGTTCCAGTTCCTTGACGAACAGCCCCTTGCCGCCGACCTTGGCCAGCGGACTGTCGAGGATCTTGTCGCCGCGCGTGGTCATGGTGACCAGCTCGACGGCGAGCCCCGGGTGGTGACGCCGCAGCTCGGCGGCGACATGCTCGGCCTGCCACAGGGCGAGCGGGCTCTTGCGCGTGGCGATGCGGACGGTGTCGGCGGTCATCTGGATGGCCTCGGGGCGGGGTCACGGGATGGTATCGGCGCCTGCCAACGCTGGCAAACCGGGCGCGGCGCAACGCTCGGGGAAACCCTTACCCCGTCGTGAATATTCACCTGCGGGGCGCGCTCTCGCTAGATTGACCGCATGAGCACGGCCGGCAACCACCGTCGCGCACGCATTCGGCTGGCCGACTGGCGGTTCGGCCTGGTACTGCTCTGGTTCATGACCGCCGGCGCCAGCGCCGATCCGGTGCCTGCTGCCGACGACCTGCAGCTGCTCGCCGCCACGATACGTGCCGAGGGCCTGCCCCTGGTGCTCGTGGTATGGGCCCACGACTGCCCCTACTGCCGGGTGCTCGACGAGCAGATCCTGCGCCCGTTGCAGGCGAGCAACGAACTCGCCGGCCGCGCCCTGCTGCGCAGGCTCGACCTCGATGGCAACAGCGTGCGCGACTTCCAGGGCCAGCGGGTGGACAGCTGGGATTTCGCCGAGCGTTACCGCGCCGTGCTGACCCCGACGGTGCTGTTCCTCGACGCCGAGGGCCGCGAACTGACCGAGCGCATGGTCGGCATCAACAACGTCGACTTCTACCCCGCCTACCTCGACCAGGCGATCGCACGCGCCGGCCAACGGCTACGCGAGGACGCACTCAACCGCCGCCCCTGAGCAGCGCGCGCAAAGTCGCGGCATGGCGCCGGCTCACCTCGAGCCGCTCGTCGCTGCCCGCGAGCTCGACCTTCAGGCT
>CBDTVS010000318.1:0-2990 GCA_965364245.1 uncultured Gammaproteobacteria bacterium
GACGAACAGGTCGCGGTGCAGCGCCCTGAGCGGGGCGTCGAGGCGCTCGGCCTCGGCGGCATCGCCGGCCTGCGCCGCGACGCACATCGCGTGCATCGCGGCCGGGGCGACGTTGGCGGTGACCGAGATGCAGCCCTTGCCGCCGGCCAGGATCAGCTCGCGGCAGGTGGCGTCGTCGCCGCTGTAGACGTCGAGGCGCTCGCCGGCACCGTCGAGGATCTGCGCGACCCGGGCGATGTCGCCGGTCGCCTCCTTGATGCCGACGATGTTCGAGACCTCCGCCAGGCGCACCGCGGTCTGCGGCAGCATGTCGCAGGCAGTGCGCCCCGGCACGTTGTAGAGGATCTGCGGGATCGCGACCGCCTCGGCCACCGCCTTGTGGTGCAGGTAGAGGCCCTCCTGGGTCGGCTTGTTGTAGTACGGCGTCACCAGCAGGCAGGCGTCGGCCCCGGCCTGCATCGCACAGCGGGTCAGGTCGATCGCCTCGCTGGTCGAGTTGGCGCCGGTGCCGGCGATGACCGGCACGCGCCCGGCCACCATCTGCACGACGCGGCGGATCACCTCGCAGTGTTCGGCGTGGTCGAGGGTCGCCGACTCCCCCGTCGTGCCGACCGCGACGATGCCGTCGGTGCCGTTGGCGACGTGGAATTCGACCAGCCGCTCGAGCGCGCCATAGTCTAGGCTCCCGTCAGCGGCCATCGGCGTGACGAGTGCGACCATACTGCCGTGAAACATGGGTTCAACTCCGTCCGGCACCCGGCCTGTCAGCGGCCGATAATGCCTTGAAACTCAGGCATGGTACTGGGGCGACCCGCGGCTGACAAGGCCGCGCGGGAGGCCGCCCGCCGTCACTTGCCGATCCCCATGCTGCACTGCATACTGCCGCGAAAATCACGCCGGACACGGTAGATGAAGCGACTTCTGGTGATCTCCGCGCTGGGCGAGGACCGGCCCGGGATCGTCGACGACCTGACCCAGCTGATCCTCGAGGCCGGCTGCAACATCGAGGACAGCCGCGCCACGGTGCTCGGCGGCGAGTTCGCGGTGATGCTGATGTGCTCGGGCCAGTGGAACGAGGTCGCCAAGCTCGAGGCCGCGCTGCCGAAGAGCGCCGAGGGCCTCGGCATGCAGCTCTTCTGCCGGCGCACCGACACCCGCGGCGACCAGAGCGACCGGCTGCCCTACATGGTCGAGGTGGTCGCGCTCGACCATCCCGGCATCGTGCACAACCTGGCCCACTTCTTCGCCTCGCGCGGCATCAACATCGAGGACCTCGCGACCCACACCTACCCGGCCGCGCACACCGGTTCGCCGATGTTCGCCGTGACCCTGACCGTGGGCATCCCCGCCAGCCAGCACATCGGCACCCTGCGCGAGGAGTTCCTCGACCACTGCGATCAGCTCAACCTCGACGCCGTGATGGAGCCGGTCAAGGGCTGAACCACCCATTCCGTATGCAAGGAGCACGCGCATGAGCACGCCGAAGGTCGGCAACAAGGCCCCGGACTTCACCCTGCCGGCCACCGGCGACCGGAAGATCAAGCTCTCCGCGCTGCGCGGTCACCCGGTGGTGCTCTACTTCTACCCCAAGGACAGCACCCCCGGCTGCACCCTGGAGGGCCAGGACTTCCGCGACCGCCACGCCGAGTTCGCGAAACACGGCGCCGTGATCCTCGGCGTGTCGCGCGACGGATTGAAGAGCCACGAGAACTTCAAGGCCAAGCAGGGCTTTCCGTTCGAGCTCCTCGCTGACACCGAGGAGACCGCCTGCCAGCGCTACGACGTGATCAAGGAGAAGAACATGTACGGGCGCAAGGTGCTCGGCATCGAGCGCAGCACCTTCCTGATCGATGCCGCGGGCAAGCTGGTCAGGGAGTGGCGCAAGGTCAAGGTCAAGGGGCACGTCGACGAGGTGCTCGACGCGGTCGCCGCACTCTGAGCGCCGCCGCATGATGACCACACGCAAGCCGAAGGTCGCCGGCAAACGGCTGTTCGTCCTCGACACCAACGTGCTGATGCACGACCCGACCGCGCTGTTCCACTTCCAGGAGCACGACGTCTACCTGCCGATGGTGGTGCTCGAGGAGCTCGACACCCACAAGCGCGGCGTCTCGGAAGTCTCGCGCAACGTACGCCAGGTGAGCCGCTTCCTCGACGAACTGCTCTCCGACCACGACGTCAGCGCGATCGAGGAGGGCATCCCGCTCGCCGGCTCGATGCCCTACAACCACTCCATCGCGCCGAGCGGCCGACTCTACTTCCAGACCCGTCTGGTCAAGGCCGAGCTGCCGAGCGAACTGGTCGCGCACAAGTCCGACAACGACATCCTCGCGGTCACGCTGGCCCTGCGCGACCGGTTCCCCGAGCGCAACGTCACGCTGACCTCCAAGGACATCAACCTGCGCATCAAGGGCGCGGCGGTCGGCCTGCACGTCGAGGACTACTTCAACGACCAGGTCCTCGACGACGTCAACCTGCTCTACTCCGGCCACAGCACGCTGCCCAACGATTTCTGGGACACCCACGGCAAGGAGATGGCGTCGTGGAAAGAGGAGGGCCGCACCTTCTACCGCATCACCGGGCCGCTGGTCGCCGACTGGCACGCCAACGGCTTCGTCTACCTCGACGGCGACGAGCCGTTCGACGCCGTGGTGCGCAAGGTCGAGGGCGGCACCGCCGAGCTCGAACTGGTCGATGACTACTCCAGCTCGAGCCACGCCATCTGGGGTATCACCGCGCGCAACCGCGAGCAGAACTACGCGCTCAACTTGCTGCTCGACCCGGAGATCGACTTCGTCAGCCTGCTCGGCGTCGCCGGCACCGGCAAGACCCTGCTCGCGCTCGCCGCCGGCCTCTACCAGACCCTCGACGAGAACCGCTACCGCGAGATCATCATGACCCGCGTGACCGTGCCGGTCGGCGAGGACATCGGCTTCCTGCCCGGCACCGAGGAGGAGAAGATGACGCCCTGGATGGGCGCGCTGATGGAC
>CBDTVS010000319.1:0-2979 GCA_965364245.1 uncultured Gammaproteobacteria bacterium
CCGACCGTGGCTACGTGCTCGAGACCGGCAAGGTGGTGACCAGCGCGCCGGCCGCCGAACTGCTCGAGGACGAGACGGTACGCAAGGCCTACCTCGGGCACTAGTGCGGCCCGACCTGGGTGGGTTGTCGGGCTGAAGCCCGACCCACGAAGAGAGGCATGGTGCGGCCCGAGTCGCTCTGTAGCCCGGCAAGGACACGAGGATGTAGGTCGGGCTTCAGCCCGACGGGGCCATAAGGAGAAGCGGGATGTACGTCGATCGCATCATGACCCGTGACGTGGTGACCGTCACCGAAGAGACCAAGCTGCCGCGGCTCGCCGAGCTGATGCGCGAGCGGAAGTTGCGCCACCTGCCGGTGGTCGACGCCGCCGGCCGCCTGCTCGGTATCGTCTCGCACCGCGACGTGCAGCGCGCCGAACCGTCACCGATCACCACCCTCGATGTCGGCGAGGTCAACTACCTGCTGTCGAAGGTCACGGCCGGCAAGCTGATGCACCGCGAGGTGATCACCGCCACGCCGGGGATGCTGGTCGAGGAGGCCGGCTGCCTGATGCGTGACCGGCGCGTCGGCTGCCTGCCGGTGGTCGACGGCGAGTGCCTGGTCGGCATCGTCACCGGCGTCGACCTGGTCGACTTCTTCCTCGAGGTGACCGGCTGCCAGGTGGTCGATGCGGCACGCATCGCCGTGCATCTGCCCGACGAGGTGGGCCGCCTGGCCGGTCTGCTTGCCGCGGTCAACCAGGCCGGCGGCAAGATCGCCACCGTGGTCTCACCGACCCATCCCGACGAGACCGGCCAGCGCATCGCCATCGTGCGCTACCGCGCCGATGACCTGCAGGGTGTGATCGATGCGCTGCGCGGCGCTGGCTACGACATCGTTACGGTGAATCTGCCGGAGAACTGACCCAGTGATGGGGCTCAGGGGCGCGAGCCTGGAACAGCGACTCCGTCCTCCGCTACGACGGTAGCAGCGGCCGCCAGGCCGCGAAGCGAATGACGAACGAAATCGCGCCGTAGGGCGCTCCTGCAATTCCAGGAACGAGCTTGGTGAGGGCGTGAGCCCTCTAACCTGCGGACAAAAAAACGCCCGGCGGGTGCCGGGCGTCTAATTCAGAAAATCACTCCTGCAGGTTCGGCGGATCCGGATCCTCGTCCCAGCCCTCCTCGGGCGGCGGAAAACGCCCCAGCCACTCCTCCAGCAGCCTGACGTGTTCCCGCTCCTCTTCGGCGAGGCCCTCGGCCATCTCGCGCAGCTTCGGGTCGACGCTGCTCTCGACCACGCTCTCGAAGAAGTCGACCGCCTTCTTCTCGTGGAACAGCGCGATCGAGATGACGTGGTACGGCGTCATCAGGTAGTGGACCTCGTCGACCTCGGGCGCCTCGGGGCTCTCGTTGTGCCAGGCGTGGTCCCACGGCTTGAGTTCGGGCAGGTCGAGGCCGTCACTCATCGATTCGACCGCGGCGATGTGCTTGGCCTCGATCTCGGCGAGCTTGCGGAACAGCCGCGCCACCTCGTGGTTGTTGTGCACCTCCATCTGGTCGGCGAGCTCGTCGTAGCGCTCGGCGGCCTCGGCCTCCATGTCGCGTGCGTGGGCCAGCAGGTCCTCGACGCTGACGATCTCGCTGCTGGTCCCGGCAGCCTGCTCCGGCGCGCTCATACCAGGAATTCCTGCTCGAGGTCGGCGAGATTCTCGACGCTCGCCTTGAGTTCCGGCTGGTACGGCTTGCGGCTGCCGACGTAGAGCGGGCCGGTGTTGAGGCCGTCGTCGCTCATCAGGCGCCGTGCCGCACGGGCCGGGTCGTCGGTCGGCTCGACCGGCGAGGGGCGGGTGCTCTTCTTCCAGTCGCGCTGCTCGGGGCGGTAGGTGACACACGGGCTGAGCACCTGCACGAACGAGAAGCCGGGGTGGGCGATCGCCTCGGCCAGCACCTTGGCAGTGCCGTTGGGGTCGCCGCTCGAGCAGCGCGCGATGTAGTTGGCGCCGGAGGCGAGCGCGATGACCAGCGGATGGAACGGGTTGATGCCCGGACCGCCCGGGGTCAGCTTGCCCTTGGCCCAGGTGGCCTCGGTGGTCGGCGACGCCTGGCCCTTGGTCATGCCGTAGACCTGGTTGTCCATCACGACGTAGGTCATGTCGACGTTGCGCCGGCAGGCGTGCAGGAAGTGGTTGCCGCCGATCGAGAAGCCGTCGCCATCACCGCCGGTCACGATGACCGTGAGATCGGGGCGCGACACCTTCAGACCGATGGCCAGCGGCAGCGCGCGGCCATGCACGCCGTGGAAGCCGTAGGAGTTGACGTAGGCCGGGATGCGCGACGAGCAGCCGATGCCGGAGATCACCGCGACGTTCTCTGGCGCGAGCTTGAGCTCGGCGAACACCTTGGTGAGCGAGGAGAGGACGCCGAAGTCGCCACAGCCCGGGCACCAGACCGGCTTGACGTCGGACTTGAAGTCCTTGGCGGTGAGCGGCTTGCTTGCAGTGTTGGTGCTCATGGTCAGCTCCAGTTGGCGAGACGGTCGACGATTTCCGCGGGCCGGATCGGCAGCGGGCCGGGTTTGGCGAACACCTGCACGTCACTGGGCAGGTCGTAGTGGGCGCGCAGGTAGCGGTAGAACTGCCCACCGTGGGTCTGTTCGACGACCAGCACCCGCTTGACCCCTTCCAGCGCGGCGGCGAAGCGCTCGGGCTGCACCGGCGAGAGCAGGCGGATCTTGACCAGGCGGGCATCGCCGCCGTCTGCGCGCACCCGCTCGAGGGCCTCCGAGACCGGCCCGCAGGTCGAGCCCCAGGTGAGGATGGCGGTGTCGCCGTCGCCATCGATCTCGGCCCAGTGGTCGCCGAAGTTGAACTGCTCGAGCTTGCGCAGCCGCTTGTCCATCTGCGCGCTGTGGTCGACGTTGGAGCTCGACGGCGTGCCGCTCTCGGCGTGTTCGAGGCCGTCGGCGGTGTACTGGCCGCCGGCCATGCCGGGGATCGC
>CBDTVS010000320.1:0-2900 GCA_965364245.1 uncultured Gammaproteobacteria bacterium
CCGCCACGCCGACCTGCTCCGACTGGGTCAGGAATCCGTCGATCATCAGGTCCTCGCCGCCGGTGGTGGCGAGGTAGCCAGCCGGCAGCGCATTCCAGGCGCGGAAACTCGAAGTGTGGATCGCCGGCAGCAGCTGCTTCGAGGTCATCTGGCGCATCACCTCGCGCAGCATGTCGGTCGACTGGGTGCGCACGATCTCCAGGCGGTGCGCCAGTTCGGCGGCGATGGTGCTCTTGCCGACGCCGTTGATGCCGCCGATCAGCAACACCAGCGGGCGGCCGCTGCGCAGGAACTCGAGCCACACCAGGTAGCGGTGCGCGACCTCCTCCCCGTGATGGGTCAGCAGGTCGTGGTGCACCAGGTGACGGATCTGCTCGGTGCTCACCTCGCCGATCGCCAGGCGCTGCAGCTGGATCTGGATGCGCGCGGCGACCGCTTCGGCCTGGTCGACGCCCAGCGTCGCCGACTCGAGTGCGCGCGCCAGCCGACCGGTGGTGAACGGGCTGGTCTGGCCGTCGGTGTCGCGCACCCTGACCGAGGGTGCGTGCTCCTGCGGCTGCAGGTAGCGTTCGCGGATCGCGTCGCCGTGGCGATCGCCGAGCCGCTTGGCGACCTTGCCGCGCAGCGCGTCGCTGGTCACCTCGTCGACGTCCTCGAGCTCGCGGCGCAGCCAGGTCGCGAGCTTGTAGGCATCGTTGAAGCCGAGGCCGGCGGTCTGCAACGAGCGCGTCAGGATGCCGCGCAGGTAGGGCATGCGCACGCCGCTGCGGCTGTCCACCACCTGGGTCTTGCTGCTCTTCTCGTTCTTGGCCATGCGCCTCGTCCACCACGCGATAAGCTTCGCGTGAGCGTGCTTTAATGATACGCGATCGGCTGCCGGCGGGATTCGTCCGTAGCCACCACCGCGCACCGGGACCCGTATGCCGTTACCGTTCGACTACATCGCTGCCGTCGACCTCGGCTCCAACAGCTTCCACATGATCATCGCGCGTTTCGAGGACGGGCAACTCGACGTGGTCGACCGGCTGCGCGAGCAGGTGCAGCTCGGCGCCGGGCTCGACCGCTACAAGCGCCTGACGCCGGAGACCCGCCAGCGCGCCCTCGAATGTCTCGGCCGTTTCGGCCAGCGCCTGCGCGACCTGCCGCACGGCAGCGTGCGCGCGGTCGGCACCAACACGCTGCGCATGGCGCGCAACAGCGACCTGTTCCTGCAGGAGGCGGAGCAGGCCCTCGGCCACCCGATCGAGGTCATCGCCGGACGCGAGGAGGCGCGCCTGATCTACCTCGGCGTCGCGGGCAGCATCGCCGACGACCGCGGCCAGCGACTGGTGATCGACATCGGCGGCGGCAGCACCGAGTACATCATCGGCATGCGCTCGGAGCCGTTCTACCGCGAGAGCCTGTTCATGGGCTGCGTCAGCTTCGCGAAACGCTTCTTCGCCAAGGGGCGCATCACCCGCGCGGCGCTGAACCGCGCCGAGATCGCCGCGCGCCAGGAGCTGCAGACCATCGAGACCTTCTATCGCCAGGTCGGCTGGGTGCAGGCGATCGGCGCGTCCGGCACCATCCTCGCGATCGCACGCGTGCTGCAGGCCAACGGCTGGGGCGACGGCACCATCACCCGCGACGGCCTCGCCAGCCTGCGCGCCGCGCTGGTGGCCAAGGGGTCGATCGAGAAGCTCGACTTCGAAGGCTTGCGTCGTGATCGTGCGCCTATCTTCCCGAGTGGCGTCGCGATCCTGTCGGCATCGTTCGATACCTTGCAAATCGAGCGCATGCAGGTCTCCAACGGCGCACTGCGCGAGGGGCTGCTCTATGAGCTGCTCGGGCGCATCCGTCACGACGACGTGCGCGAGAAGACGGTCGCGGTGCTGGTGGAGCGCTCGCGGCTCGACACCGCGCATGCCGAACGTGTCGCGACCACCGCCGCGATGCTGTTCGCGCAGGCCGCGCCAGGCTGGGGTCTCGACGACGAAGACGGCCATCTCCTGCAGTGGGCCTCACGGCTGCACGAGATCGGGCTGTCGGTGGCGCACAACCAGTTCCACCGCCACGGCGCCTACATCCTGACCCACGCGGATCTCGCCGGGTTCTCGCGCCAGGATCAGCAGCTGCTCGCCGCGCTGGTGCGCGGCCACCGGCGCAAGTTCCCCGGCATCGAGTTCCGCAAGCTGCCCGCGGACCGCCAGCTTCCTGCGCGCCGCCTGGCCCTGCTGCTGCGCCTCGCCGCGCTGCTCAACCGTGCCCGCTCCAGCCAGCCGTTGCCGCCCCTGCAGCTGACCGAGGCCGGCGACGTGGTGCAGCTGCGCTTCCCTGACGCTTGGCTCGACAACCACCCGCTGACCCGGGCCGACCTCGACGAGGAGCGCCGCTACCTGAAACGCGCCGGTTTCACGCTCGTCTCGGCGTGATCCGGCTGACGCCGGCGGAGCCGACGGGCTATACTCCCGCGCTTTGCGAAACAACCGCTTGGGGGACGCCTTGGCGACCGATGACACCCGACCGGGCCCCGGCCCGGACACCTTCCAGGGACTGATCGACGCACTCCAGGCGTTCTGGGCCGGGCACGGCTGCGTGGTCGTGCAGCCCTTCGACATGGAGGTCGGCGCCGGCACCTTCCACCCGGCGACCTTCCTGCGCTCGATCGGACCCGAGCCGTGGCGTGCCGCCTACGTGCAGCCGTCGCGCCGCCCGACCGACGGCCGCTACGGCGACAACCCCAACCGGCTGCAGCACTACTACCAGTACCAGGTGGTACTGAAGCCGTCGCCCGACGACATCCAGGAGCTCTACCTCGACTCGCTGCGCGGCCTTGGCATCGACCCGCTCGAGCACGACGTGCGCTTCGTCGAGGACAACTGGGAGTCGCCGACCCTCGGCGCCTGGGGCCTCGGCTGGGA
>CBDTVS010000321.1:0-2900 GCA_965364245.1 uncultured Gammaproteobacteria bacterium
TCGCGCAGCCCCAACTGCTCCCATTCATAGTCGGCAGGCGGCCGGGTGAGTTCCGTCTCGGGCAGCTCGACGACCTCGGGCCAGACCTCGTTGCCGGTCGGCAGGCCGTCGCGCGCGAAGATCACCAGCTCGATATCGAACCAGCGCTGCGCGGCGTCGGCCAGCGTGGGCCAGCCGAGGGCGAGGCACAGCAGCGGGGCGAGGAGGCGTGACATGGCGCCCATTCTAGCCCGTCTCAGGCCGCCTGCGCCGGGCGCAGGCGCTGGAGGACGCCGTCGACCGTCGCCACCCGCGCGGCGACGTCTGGCATCGGCGTCGTGAAACGCAGTCGCTGGCCGTCGACCAGACGGTAGGTGGCCGACTCGCGCTGGATCAGTTCGACCAACCGCGCCGCGTCGATCGCCGGTTCCGCGTCGAACAGCAGCTGGCCGCCCTCGGGTCCGGCCTCGATGCGGCGGATGCCGAGCGGTGCGGCGCGCTGCTTGAGCGCGGTGAGCGCGAACAGCGTTTTGGTCGCCTCGGGCAGCAGCCCGAAGCGGTCGATCATCTCGACCTGCAGATCGCGCAGCGCCTCGGCGTCCGCGGCCGCGCTGATCCGCTTGTAGAAGATCAGCCGCAGGTTGACGTCCGGCAGGTAGTCCTCGGGCAGCAGCGCCGGCGAGCGCAGGTCCACCTCGGGACCGTGGTGCAGGGGACGGTCCAGCTCCGGGACGCGCCCTGACTTGAGTGCCTGCACGGCGCGTTCGAGCATCTCCATGTAGAGCGTGAAGCCGACCTGCTCGATCTGGCCGCTCTGGTCCTCGCCGAGCAGCTCGCCGGCGCCACGGATCTCGAGGTCGTGGGTGGCGAGCAGGAAGCCGGCACCGAGCGCCTCGAGCGAGGCGATCGCCTCGAGCCGCTTGAGCGCGTCGGCGGTCATCGCCTTGCGCTCCGGGACCACGAGGTAGGCGTAGGCGCGGTGGTGCGAGCGGCCGACGCGGCCACGCAGCTGGTGCAGCTGGGCCAGGCCGAGGCGGTCGGCGCGGTCGATGACGATGGTGTTGGCGCTCGGTACGTCGATGCCGCTCTCGATGATGGTGGTGCAGACCAGCACCTGGAAACGGCGGTGGTAGAAGTCCAGCATTACCTGTTCGAGTTCGCGCTCCGGCATCTGGCCGTGGGCGACCCGCACCGCGGTGCCGGGCACGATCTTCTCGATCTCTGCCGCGGTCTTGTCGATCGTCTCGACGTGGTTGTGCAGGAAGTAGACCTGCCCGCCGCGCTTCAATTCGCGCTGGATCGCCTCGGCGATCAGCGCGGGATCCCAGCGGTTGACGAAGGTCTTGATCGCGAGGCGCTCGTTGGGCGGGGTCATGATCAGCGACAGGTCGCGCAGGCCGGAGAGCGACAGGTTCAGCGTGCGCGGGATCGGCGTCGCGGTCAGCGTCAGCATGTCGACCTCGGCGCGCAGCGCCTTGATGCGCTCCTTGTGGCGCACGCCGAAACGGTGCTCCTCGTCGATGATCACCAGGCCGACGTTGGCGAACGCCACGTCGCCCTGCAGCAGGCGGTGGGTGCCGATGACGATGTCGACCTTGCCGTCGGCGAGGTCGGCGAGGATCGCCTTCTGTTCCTTCGCGCTGCGGAAGCGCGACAGCGCCTCGATGCGCACCGGCCAGTCGGCGAAACGGTCGCGGAAGTTCTGCTCGTGCTGTTCGGCGAGCAGCGTGGTCGGCACCAGCACCGCCACCTGGCGGCCGCCCTGCACGGCAACGAACGCCGCGCGCATCGCCACCTCGGTCTTGCCGAAGCCGACGTCGCCGCACACCACCCGGTCCATCGGCCGCCCGGAGCACATGTCGTCGACCACCGCGTCGATCGCGCTCGCCTGGTCGGCGGTCTCCTCGAACGGGAAGGCCGCGCAGAAGGCGCGGTACTCGGCCTGGTCGAGGCGGAACGCGTGGCCCTCACGGGCGGCGCGGCGGGCGTAGACGTCGAGCAGTTCGGCGGCGACGTCGCGCACCTGGGCCGCGGCCTTCTTGCGGATCCGCTCCCACTGGCCGCTGCCGAGCTTGTGCAGCGGCGCCTTGTCCGGCTCGGCGCCGGTGTAGCGCGAGATCAGTGCCAGCGAGCCGACCGGCACGTAGAGACGGTCGCCGTCGGCATACTCGAGGGTCAGGAATTCGGTCACGATGCCGTCGACGTCGAGGGCCTGCAGGCCGAGGTAGCGGCCGATGCCGTGCTCCTCGTGGATCACCGGCGCGCCGTGCTGCAGTTCGGTGAGGTTGCGCACCACCTGGTCGGGATCGCCGCCGCGGCGTCGCCGGCGGCGCTGCTGCGGGGTGCGTTCGCCGAGCAGCTGCGCTTCCGGGATCACCGCCAGCGGCGGCGCGTCGACCGATACCCCCTGTTCGAGCGGGGCGATCGCGAGGGCGATGGACTGTTCTCCGGAGACGAACGCATCCCAACCGTCGACCGCCTGGGGATGGATGTCCCAGCCGCGCAGCAGGTCGAGCAGCACCTCGCGGCGCCCGGCCGACTCGGCGGTGAACAGCACGCGGCCCTGGTGGCCGGCGAGGAAACGGTGCAATGCGGCGGCCGGTTCGGGTGCGCGTGCCTGCACCGCCACCGGGGGCGGTGGCGCCGCGGCGAAGTTGACGCCGCCGCGCGCGCGGTCGAGCGGGGTCTCGGCGACGCCGATCTCGATCTGGCGCGCCGGTTTAAGGGCCGCGTTCAGCGCCTGGGGTTCGACGAACAGCTCGTCCGGCGCGAGCAGCGGCCGTTCGACGTCGTGGCCGCGCTGCGCATGCCGCGCGGCGATCTGCTCCCAGAAGGCGTCGGCGGCCTCACCGCAACCCTCGAGGCGCATGAACAGCGCGTCGAGCCCGACAATCGCCACGCGACGTTGGCCGTCGTCGAAC
>CBDTVS010000322.1:0-2876 GCA_965364245.1 uncultured Gammaproteobacteria bacterium
GAGGCGCACGAACAGCGCGTCGGCGGGAAGGTAGTCGAACAGCGTCGCGGTGGTGTCGAAGAACAGCGGCAGGTAGTACTCGATGCCGCCCGGCGCCAGGCCCTGCCCGACGTCACGGTAGACCGGGCAGCGCCCGGGGTCGCCCTCGAAGCGCACCCGCCACGCCTGGCGGAAACGGGCGATGCCGGCCTCGGTCAGCGGGAACTCGCGGGCCGGCAGCAGGCGCAAGTGATCGATCGATTCGCCGCTGCGCTGGGTCTCCGGATCGAACACCCGGATCGACTCGATCTCGTCGTCGAACAGGTCGATGCGCAACGGCGTGTCGCGGCCCATCGGAAACAGGTCGAGCAGTGCGCCACGCACCGCGAATTCGCCGTGCTCCATGACCTGGGCGACGTTGCGGTACCCGGCATCGACCAGGCGCAGACGTAGCGCCTCCACGTCGAGGCGCATCCCGGCGTCGAGCAGCAGCACGTTGCCAGCGACGTAGGGGATCGGTGGCAGCCGCTGCATCAGCGTCGAGACCGGCAGCAGCAGCAGTCCGCGTTGCAGATCCGGCAGCTGGTTGAGGGTGGCCAGGCGCTCCGAGACGATGTCCTGGTGCGGCGAGAAGAGGTCGTAGGGCAGCGTTTCCCAGTCCGGCAGGCCGAGCACCGGTGGGCCATCGTCACCGGCGAAGAAGTGCAGCGCGCCGCTCAGCCGATCGACCGCCGGCGTGTCGGGCACGATCACCACCAGCGGACCGGGATGGCGACGCGCGGCCTCGACCAGCGCCAGCGCCGCGGCCGTCGCCGGCAGGTGACCCCAGGTCAGCTTCTGTCCGGGCCGGTCCGGTAGCGGTGGGTCGAGGGGTGATTGGCGTGCAGGGTCGGTCATCGGGAACGGGGCGCCGGGCACCGCGCAAGGGGGGCGCATTCTAGCGCCTGGCATGCCGGGGCACCAACGGTGTGGTCGGATGCGCAGGGTGGCGATCTATGCTATCCAGCGACCTCCAGGGCGTTCATTGGGAGTGACGGATGATGGCGATCAGGCGATCCACGAGCCTGCTGGCGGGGCTCGCGTTGCTGCTGGCCGGCTGCACGACCGTGCCCGAGACCGGGCGCACGCAGTTCAACGTGATGTCCGTCGAGCAGGAGACCCAGCTCGGCTTCACGTCGTTCGAACAGCTCAAGCGCGACACCCCGGTCAGCCGCGACCCGGAGCTCAACGCCATGGTGCAGCGTGTCGGGCAGCGCATCGCCGCGGTGGCCAGCCTGCCGAACGCGCAGTGGGAGTTCGTGGTCTTCGACAGTCCGGAGGCCAACGCCTTCTGCCTGCCGGGCGGCAAGGTCGGCGTGTTCACCGGCATCCTGCCGATCACCAAGGACGAGGCCGGCCTCGCGACCGTGATCGGCCACGAGGTGGCGCACGCGGTGGCGCGCCACGGCGGCGAGCGCATGAGCCAGGCGCTGGCGCTGCAGCTGGGCGGCCAGGTGCTCGGCGCGGTCACGGCCTCGACCCAGTGGCAGGGCGTCGCGGTCAACGCCTACGGGCTCGGCGCGCAGCTCGGCGTGGCGCTGCCGCACAACCGCAAGCAGGAGGCCGAGGCCGACTATCTCGGGCTGCTCTACATGGCGCGCGCGGGTTACGACCCGGTCAACGCGGTCGCCTTCTGGACACGTTTCGCCGACTACAACCGCCAGCAGGGCGGCGGCGCGCCTTGGTTCCTGCGTACCCACCCGCTCGACGACGAGCGCATCCGCGAGATCGTGCGCGCGCTGCCCAGGGCGCGCGACGAATACCGGCCGCAACCCGGCCGTTGACGCTCCGGCTGCCGGGTCAGGGCGGGACGGCGGTGTCGGCCCGCGCGGGCGGGGCGTAGCGACGCCCGAGCCACCACAGCAGCACCAGGCCGGGCAGGGCGGCGAGGGTGGTCAGCAGGAAGAAGCTGACCCAGTCGACCTGGTCGGCGAGCCAGCCGCCCGACGACGACAGCAGCGTGCGTCCGAACGCCGCCAGCGACGACAGCAGCGCGTACTGCGTGGCGGTGTAGGCGAGGTTGCACAGGCTCGACAGGTAGGCGACGAAGGCCGCGGTGCCCATGCCGCCGGCGAGGTTCTCGAGGCCGATGGTCAGCGTCAGCACGGCCAGGTCGTAGCCGACCAGCGCCTGGACGACGAACATCAGGTTCGAGGCCATCTGCAGCAGGCCGCAGATCCACAGGCTCCTGAGGATCCCCAGCCGGCTGACCAGCAGCCCACCGACGAAGCCACCGGCGATGGTTGCACCGAGACCGAACGCCTTGGTGACGTTGGCGATCTCGATCTTGCTGAAGCCGAGTTCGACGTAGAACGGGTTGCCCATGACCCCGGCCAGCGCGTCGCCGAACTTGTAGAGCAGGATGAACGCGAGCACCAGCAACCAGCCGGGGCGGGCGAGGAATTCGGCGAACGGCGCGATCACGGCCGAGTGGAGCCACGCCAGGGCGCGCCCGAGTCGGCCGCGCAGGTCGGGGCGCGAGGCGAGGAAACGCGCGACCCGCTCGCTCTGCGCACGCGCCTCCGGCGAGTCGGCCACTGCCGGTTCCGGGTTGAGCAGCGCGGTGACCATGCCCACCGCCATCAGGCCGGCCATGATCGCGTAGGCGGTCGGCCAGTCGCTGTAGCTCGCCGCGGAGAGCGCCCCGGCCCCCGATACGAGCATGCCGATCCGGTAGCCGAGCACCACCGTCGCCGCGCCGGCGCCGTAGCGGCGTTCGTCGAGGATCTCGACCCGGTAGGCGTCGATCGCGATGTCCTGGGTCGCCGAGCAGAACGCGACCAGCAGCGCGAGCAGCGCGGTGGCGGTCGGCGCGGCGACCGGGTCGCTGCCGCCGAGCAGCACGATCGACACCATCA
>CBDTVS010000323.1:0-2874 GCA_965364245.1 uncultured Gammaproteobacteria bacterium
TGTAGGTCTGGAACACGCGCTCCACGCCTTCGCCGTGCGAGATCTTGCGGACCGTGAACGACGAGTTCAGGCCGCGGTTGCGCTTGGCGATGACCACGCCCTCGAAGGCCTGCAGGCGCTCGTTGCCGCCCTCGCGGACCTTGACCTGGACCACCAGGGTGTCGCCCGGACCGAACTCCGGCACCTCGCGGGTCATCTGCTCCGCTTCCAGCTGTTGAATGATGTTGCTCATCGTGCTTCTCCGTACCCAGTTGCCTGCCGTCACGCCTGGTCGGCCTGTTCGGCGATGTACTCATCCAGCAGCCGCTGCTGCTCCTCGTCCAGCCCGACCTGCTCGAGCAGGTCGGGCCGCCGTTGCCAGGTGCGTCCCAGCGCCTGCTTGCGTCGCCAGCGGGCGATCGCCGCGTGGTCGCCGCTGAGCAGCACCGCCGGCACCGTCCGCCCGTCCGCGACCTCGGGTCGCGTGTAGTGCGGGCAGTCGAGCAGGCCGTCCACGAAGGAGTCCTGCTCGGCCGAATCCGCGTCGCCGAGCGCGCCCGGGATCAGCCGGGTCACGGCGTCGACGATCGCCATGGCGGCGATCTCGCCACCGCTGAGGACGAAGTCGCCGAGCGACCACTCCTCGTCGATCTCGGCCTCGACGAGCCGCTCGTCGATGCCCTCGTAGCGCCCCGCGACCAGGATCAGCCCGGTTCGTGACGCCAGCTCTTCCACCCCCGCCTGGTCCAGGCGCCGCCCCTGTGGTGACAGGTAGGCGACCCGGCTGCCGTCCGGGGCCGCGGCCCGCGCCGCGCGGATCGCGTCACGCAGGGGCGGGTAGCTCATGACCATCCCCGGTCCGCCGCCGTAGGGTCGGTCGTCGACCGTCCGGTGCCGGTCCTGCGCGAAATCGCGCGGGTTCCAGGTCACCAACTCCAGCAGCCCGGCATCGGCCGCGCGTCCGGTGACGCCACTGCCGACCACGGCCCGGACCAGCTCCGGGAACAGTGTGACGACGTCGATGCGCTTCAGAACGCCGGGTCCCATGCCACCGTCAGCCGCCGCTTTTCCAGTTCCACCGCGACCACCGCGTGGCCCGGAGTGAACGGGATCAACCGCTCCCTGTCGCCGCGAACCACGAGCACGTCGTTCGCGCCGGTCTCGATCAGGTGGTCGACCGTGCCGAGCGCCTCGCCCGCCGTGGTCACCACCTCCAGGCCGACCAGGTCGGCCCAGTAGTACTCGTCTGCGTCCAGCTCGGCCAGCGCGGAACGCGGTATCGCGATCTCCGCCCCGGCGAACGTGGCGGCCTGGTCACGGTCTGCGCAGCCGGCCAGCTGCACCACCAGGCCCTTGCCGTGCAGCCGTCCCGAGAGCACCTCGAACGGCTGCCATGCGCCCCCGCGCTCGATGAGCCAGGGGCGGTAGTCGAGGATCCGTTCCGGCGGTTCCGTGCCGGAGGTCACCCGGACCCAGCCGCGCACCCCGTAGGGTCCGCCGATCCTGCCCAGCGGCACGCGCGTGCCCGGGCCGGTCATCGTTCGAACCTGCGTCCCGGTCGCCCGGGACGCGCCCCGGTCAGGCGCTGGCCTTGAGCAGGTTCGTGACCCGCTCGGAGGCCTGCGCCCCCTGGCCCAGCCAGTAATCGACCCGCTCGCGGTCGACGACCAGGCGCTCGGCCTGCCCGGACGCGATCGGGTTGAAGTAACCGACGCGCTCGATGTAACGGCCATCACGGCGGTTACGGCGGTCGGTGACCACGATGTTGTAGAACGGACGCTTCTTGGCGCCGCCCCGGGCGAGGCGAATGGTGACCATGCTCGGTTCTGTCCTTCTGTGCTCTCTGAAAGCAACCGCCCCAGCGGGGCGGTCCACGAAACAGCCTATTATATCTGCCCTGCGCCCCAATGGAAGGGGCGCAGGCCCTCAGAAGCGCATGCCGGGCGGCAGGCGGCCCTGCATGCCGCGCATCATCTTGGCCATGCCCCCCTTGGACACCTTCTTCATCATCTTCTGCATCTGGGTGAACTGCTTGAGCAGGCGGTTGACGTCCTGCACCTGGACCCCGGAACCGGCGGCGATGCGCCGCTTGCGCGAGCCCTTGATGATCTGCGCGTGACGCCGCTCCTGCGGGGTCATCGAGTTGATGATCGCGACCAGGCGCCGCATCTCGCGGTTGTCGACCTGGTTGCGCACCGCGCTGGGCAGTTCGCCCATGCCGGGCAGCTTGTCCATCAGGCTCTCGAGGCCGCCCATCTTCTCCATCTGGCCGAGCTGGTCGCGGAAGTCCTCGAGAGTGAAGCCCTTGCCCTTCTTGATCTTCTGCGCGAGCTTCTCGGCCTGATCCCGGTCGACCTTGTGCTGCACCTCCTCGACCAGGCTGAGGACGTCGCCCATGCCGAGGATGCGCGAGGCCATGCGGTCGGGGTGGAACGGCTCGAGCGCCGCGCTCTTCTCGCCGGTGCCGAGGAACTTGATCGGCTTGCCGGTCAGCTCGCGCACCGACAGCGCCGCGCCACCGCGCGCGTCGCCGTCGGTCTTGGTCAGGATCACGCCGGTCAGCGGCAGGGCGTCGTTGAAGGCGCGCGCGGTGTTGGCCGCATCCTGGCCGGTCATCGCGTCGACCACGAACAGGGTCTCGACCGGCTCGACCGCGGCGTTCAGCGCGCGGATCTCGTCCATCATCTCCGCGTCGACGTGGAGCCGGCCGGCGGTATCGACGATCACCACGTCGACGAAGCGGCGGCGTGCCTCCTCCAGCGCGGCGCCAGCGATCGCCACCGGCTGCTGGTCGGGTCTGCTCGGGAAGAACTCGGCGCCGACCTCGCCGGCCAGGGTCTGCAGCTGGTCGATCGCCGCCGGCCCGTAGATGTCGCAGCTGACCAGCAGCACCTT
>CBDTVS010000324.1:0-2870 GCA_965364245.1 uncultured Gammaproteobacteria bacterium
GGTGAGTACTACCGCGACCGTGGCGAAGATGCCCTGATCATCTATGACGACCTGACCAAGCAGGCCTGGGCCTACCGTCAGATCTCGCTGCTGCTGCGCCGCCCGCCGGGCCGCGAGGCCTACCCGGGTGACGTCTTCTACCTCCACTCGCGCCTGCTCGAGCGCTCGGCGCGGGTCAATGCCGACTACGTCGAGAAGATTACCAACGGCGAGGTCAAGGGCAAGACCGGTTCGCTGACCGCGCTGCCGGTCATCGAGACCCAGGCCGGTGACGTCTCCGCGTTCGTGCCGACCAACGTGATCTCGATCACCGACGGGCAGATCTTCCTCGAGACCGACCTGTTCAACGCCGGCATCCGCCCGGCGATCAACGCCGGTCTCTCGGTCTCCCGCGTCGGTGGCGCCGCGCAGACGCCGATCATCAAGAAGCTCGGCGGCGGTGTTCGCCTGGCCCTTGCCCAGTACCGCGAGCTCGCGGCCTTCTCGCAGTTCGCCTCCGATCTCGACGAGGCGACTCGCAAGCAGCTCGATCGTGGTCAGCGCGCGACCGAGATGATGAAACAGCCGCAGTACTCGCCGATGTCGGTTGCCGACCAGGCGCTGATGCTGTTCATCATCGATCGCGGTCACCTCGACGATGTCGCCATCGACAAGGTGGTCGACTTCGAGGCGGCGATCATCAGCTACGCGCGCAGCGAGCACGCCGACATGTTGGCGAAGATCAATGCCGACCCGGTCCTGAATGACGAGGTCGAGCAGGGTCTGACCAAGATCGCCGAGTCGTTCAAGGCGAACCACGCCTGGTAAGCGGGAGCCCGAGATGGCCGTAGGCAAGGAAATCCGCACCAAGATCAAGAGCGTGCAGAGCACGCAGAAGATCACCAGTGCGATGGAGATGGTCGCGGCGAGCAAGATGCGCCGGGCCCAGGAGCGCATGAATGCCTCCCGCCCGTACGCCGAGAAGATGCGCGCGGTGGTCGGCCACTTCGCCCAGGGCCACCCCGAGTACTCTCATCCGTTCACGATAGAGCGCGAGGTGAAACGGGTCGGCTACATCATCGTTTCCACCGACCGTGGGCTGTGCGGCGGCCTGAACATCAACCTGTTCAAGAAGCTGCTGGGCGAGATGCGCGACTGGGAGCGGAAGGGCGTCGAGATCGACCTGTGCGTGATCGGCACCAAGGCGCGCAGCTTCTTCTCCCGCTTCAGCAGCAACATCGTGGCCACCGCCTCCCATCTGGGCGACAAGCCGGAGATCGCCGATCTCATCGGCACCGTCAAGGTGATGCTCGACGCCTACGACGAGGGCCGGATCGATCGCCTGTTCCTCGCCTACAACAACTTCGTCAATTCGATGACCCAGGAGCAGGCGGTTCAGCAGCTCATACCGCTGCCCGCCGGAGAAGACGAGGCGCTTGGCCATCACTGGGACTACATCTACGAGCCGGAGGCGCGCAATGTCGTCGACGGCCTGCTGACGCGCTATATCGAGTCGTTGGTCTATCACGGGGTGGTCGAGAATCTTGCCTCCGAGCAGGCGGCACGCATGGTGGCGATGAAGGCCGCCACCGACAACGCCGGCAGCCTCATCGATGAACTGCAGCTGGTCTACAACAAGGCCCGCCAGGCAGCCATCACCCAGGAAATCTCCGAGATCGTCGGCGGTGCCGCCGCGGTCTGACATGAATCAAGCTTGTAAGGGGAACGCGCAATGAGTTCGGGTAACGTGGTTCAGATCGTTGGCGCAGTCGTGGACGTCGAGTTTCCGCGCAGCGCCATCCCGAAGGTGCACACCGCTCTGGTGAGCGATGAGTACGGCCTGACGCTCGAGGTGCAGCAGCAGCTCGGCGACGGCGTGGTACGCACCATTGCCATGGGTTCGACCGACGGCCTGCGCCGTGGCGTGCCGTTCACCAACACCGAATCGCCGATCACCGTCCCGGTTGGCACCGCCACGCTGGGGCGCATCATGGACGTGCTCGGCAACCCGGTCGACGAGGCCGGTCCGGTCGAGACCGACGAGCGTTCAGCGATCCACCGTGAAGCGCCGGCCTACGCCGACCAGTCACCCTCGATCGAGATCCTCGAGACCGGTATCAAGGTCATCGACCTGATCATGCCGATCGCCAAGGGCGGCAAGATCGGCCTGTTCGGCGGCGCCGGCGTGGGCAAGACCGTCACGCTGATGGAGCTGATCCGCAACATCGCCGTCGAGCACTCCGGCTACTCGGTGTTCGCCGGTGTCGGCGAGCGTACCCGCGAGGGCAACGACTTCTACCACGAGATGACCGAAGGTGGCGTTATCGACAAGGTGGCGCTGGTCTACGGCCAGATGAACGAGCCGCCCGGCAACCGCCTGCGCGTCGCACTGACCGGCCTGACCATCGCCGAGAACTTCCGCGACGAGGGCCGCGACGTGCTGCTGTTCGTCGACAACATCTACCGTTACACGCTGGCCGGCACCGAGGTCTCGGCGCTGCTCGGGCGCATGCCGTCGGCGGTGGGCTACCAGCCGACCCTGGCCTCCGAGATGGGCCAGCTCCAGGAGCGCATCACCTCGACCAAGACCGGCTCGATCACGTCGTTCCAGGCGGTCTACGTTCCGGCGGACGACCTCACCGACCCGTCGCCGGCGACCACCTTCGCGCACCTCGACGCGACCCTGGTGCTGTCGCGTCAGATCGCCGAGCTCGGCATCTACCCGGCGGTCGACCCGCTCGACTCCACCTCGCGCCAGCTCGACCCGCTGGTCGTCGGCCAGGAGCACTACGGGGTCGCCCGTGCGGTGCAGGGCACCCTGCAGCGCTACAAGGAACTGCGCGACATCATCGCCATCCTCGGCATGGACGAGCTCTCGGAAGAGGACAAGC
>CBDTVS010000325.1:0-2861 GCA_965364245.1 uncultured Gammaproteobacteria bacterium
TGACCGAGCCCGGCGACTACGCGCTGTGGTTCATGTACGAGCCGATCCTGATGTCGAAGATGAGCTGGGACAAGCTCAACAAGGCGCAGCAGGACGCACTGATGGCCGCCGGCAAGAAGGCCGAGGATTACATGACCGGCCAGGCCAAGGGTCTCGACACCAAGATGGTCGACACCTTCAAGAAGGCCGGCGTCGAGGTGGTCAAGATGAACGCCGAGCAGGCCGAGGCGTGGAAGAAGATTGCCCAGGAGACCTCGTACAAGAACTTCGCCGAGAAGGTTCCCGGTGGCAAGGAACTGATCGAGATGGCGCTCGCTGTCGACTGATCGCCTGAAGACCGACCCGGGCGCGGCCACGCGCCGCGCCCGGGCTCTCCCTCATCCAAGTTACCGAACCACGGGAGCGCCCATGCACGCTTTCGTCAAGCTCGTCGCGGCCGTCTCGAAGGGGTGTGGCATGTTCGCCGCCCTGCTGGTCGGCTCCGCGATCGTCATCGTCTGCCAGATGGTGGTGGTGCGCTACTTCCTCAACGAGTCGACCATCTGGCAAACCGAGTTCGTGATCTTCGCGCTGGTCGCGGCAACCTTCATCGGCAGTCCCTACGTGCTGCTGATCCGCGGCCACGTCAACGTCGACCTGCTGCCGCTCTACCTCGGCCAGCGCGGGCGCATGCTGCTGGCGCTGCTGGCCAGCATCGGTGGGCTCACCTTCTGCCTGATACTGACCTGGGCCGGCTACGACCTGTTTCATGAAGCGCTGGTCAACGGCTGGACCACCGACACGGTGTGGGCGTTGCCGCTGTGGATCCCCTACATCTCGCTGCCGATCGGCATCGGACTGCTGTCGCTGCAGTACGTCGCCGACATCATCGCGCTCCTGACCGGCCACAGCATGCCGTTCGCAATGGATGCGCACAGCCCGTTCGAAGGGGAATAGACCGTGGATCCACTCGTCATCGGCCTTCTGATCTCGGTCCTGACCATCGTCGTGCTCGCCACCGGCATCCCTGTGGCGTTCGGCCTCGGCCTGGTCTCGGTCGGCTTCCTGCTCGCCTTCGAGGGGCCCGGCTCGCTGAGCATCCTCGGCGAGACCTTCTTCGCCGGCCTCGCCGAATTCTCGCTGGTCTCGATTCCGATGTTCATTGTCATGGGCGCCGCGGTCGCCTCCTCACCGGCTGGCAAGGACCTGTACAGGGCCCTCGACCGCTGGCTCAACCGCGTGCCGGGCGGCCTGATCATCTCGAACATCGGTGCCTGCTCGGTGTTCGCCGCGCTGTCGGGCTCGTCACCCGCGACCTGCGCGGCGATCGGCAAGATGGGCATCCCGGAGATGCGCCAGCGCGGCTTTCCCGACGGGCTGGCGACCGGCGCGATCGCCGCCGGCGGCACGCTCGGCATCCTGATCCCGCCGTCGATCACGATGATCGTCTACGGCATCGCCACCGAGACCTCGATCGGCCGGCTGTTCCTCGCCGGCCTGCTGCCGGGCCTGATGCTGACCGTGCTGTTCATGGCCTGGTCGCTCTACACCGCGTGGCGCCACGGCTACAGCTTCGCCGACCTGAGCAACCGCTTCACGCTGCGCGAGAAGCTCGAGGTGCTGCCACGCGTGCTGCCGTTCCTGGCGATCATCGTCGGCGTGCTCTACGTCCTCTACGGCGGCGTCGCCACCCCCTCCGAAGCGGCCGGGGTCGGCGCGATGTTCTGTCTGGTGCTGATCGCGGTGATCTACCGCGTCTGGCAGCCGCGGCGCATCTGGGCAATCATCTCCGACTCGATGAAGGAGAGCGTGATGATCCTGATGATCATCGCCGCCTCCGCCCTCTTCGCCTACATGATGTCGCTGCTGTTCGTGACCCAGTCGGTGGCCGAATTCATCGCCACCATGGACGTCAACCGCTGGGTCCTGATGGGCATGATCAACCTGTTCCTGCTTGTCGCCGGTTTCTTCCTGCCGCCGGTCGCGGTGATCCTGATGACCGCGCCGATCCTGTTGCCGATCATCGAGGCCGCCGGTTTCGATCCCTACTGGTTCGCGGTGGTGCTGACGATCAACATGGAGATCGGCCTGATCACCCCGCCGGTCGGCTTGAACCTCTACGTCATCAACGGCATCGTGCCCGACGTCTCGCTACCGACCATCCTCAAGGGCGCGCTGCCGTTCATGCTGTGCATGGTGCTCGGCATCGTGCTGCTGTGCGTCTTCCCAGAGATCGCCACCTGGCTGCCGACCTACCTGATGGGCCCGGCGATATGACGACAGGCTGGCTCGAGCGGCTGTGGGACTCGGTCGCCGATCGCGGTCGCGACCTGCTCCACCTGTCCGGCGACCAGGGACGCAAGGGCGACCTTGGCGCGCTGTGCCGGCAGCTGCTCGAGGGGGCCGGCGAGGCCTCCGGCACCGCGCTGGCACGCGAGGTGCGGCTGGGCATCGAGGCGCTCGACGACGCGGGGCGCACGGCGTTCCTCGAGATGTTGGCCGTCGAGTTCCCACCCGACCGCGACGCCATCCTCGCCGCGGCCGAGGCCTACCGCACCGACCCCGACGACATCGACGCCTACCTGGCGCTGAGCCGGGTCGTCGAGTCGCCGCGCCAGGAACTGCTCAGGCTGATCAACCGCGCACCGCACGCGACCGCGGCGCTGGTCGCGTTGCGCGCACACCTGCTCGGCCTGTTGCGAGAGCGCCGCCACCTGCGCGGGCTCGACGCCGACTTCCAGCACCTGTTCCACTCCTGGTTCAACCGCGGCTTCCTGGAGCTGCGCCGCATCGACTGGGACTCGCCCGCCTCGGTGCTCGAGAAACTGATCCATTACGAGGCGGTGCACGCGATCCGCGACTGGGGCGACCAGCGCCGCCGG
>CBDTVS010000326.1:0-2859 GCA_965364245.1 uncultured Gammaproteobacteria bacterium
GGCACCCGCCACGCATCGGCTCGACCTGGACCTTGTCGGCCGCCCGCTCGAGCGTCGCGTCGAACTCGCGAGCGAGACCGAGATCGGCGCGCTGTTCGGCGACTGCGACTTCGGCGCGATCCCGCCCTGCGGCAGCGCCTACGGGGTCGAGACCATCGTCGACGACGCCCTGATCCGCCAGCGCGACGTCTGGTTCGAGGCGGGCGACCACGAGGAGCTGATCCACGTGGGTGGCGCGGCGTTCGACGCCATGATGGGTGCCGCCGAACACGCCCGGATCAGCCACCACACCTGAGCCGGACTCCGGGCACGACCGGGCAAGCCATCGGCGTGCCCGGTCAAGCCTCGGCAGGCTGCTCAATCCGGGCTCGTCTCCGGTCACTGACGGAGACGGATGATGGATTGTCTGTTCCAGGAACTCGTCGTGCGGTTGCGCTGGCAGCCGGAGTGTATCGACGCACTGCGTAGCGAGCGGTACTGAACCCGACGGGTTGGCGGTCATCGCCTGGGCTGCCAGAATCGCGGCATGCCGATTCTGGACCCGTCATGACTCCACGTTTCTGGGAAAACAAACGGCTCGCCGAACTCGATGCCGCCGAATGGGAAGCCCTGTGTGACGGCTGCGGCAAGTGCTGCCTGCACAAGCTCGAGGATGCCGACACCCTCGAACTGCACTTCACCAACGTCGCCTGCCGGCTGCTGGACCGCGACGCGTGCCGCTGCAGCGACTACCCGTCACGCACCGACCACGTGCCCGACTGCATGGTGCTGAGCGCGTCCCAGCTCGACCGGATCGACTGGTTGCCGGCCACCTGTGCCTACCGGCTGCGCGCCGACGGGCGACCGCTGCCGGAATGGCACCCGCTGGTCAGCGGCGATCCCGACTCGGTGCACCACGCTGGGCAATCGGTACGTGGCTGGTGCGTCAGCGAGGAGGCGGCGGAGGACCTGTGGGGGCACCTGGTGCCGGCCGACCGGATCCACGACGGCGCCTGATCGTTCCCGACCGATCTGGACCTCAGCAGTCGACCACGAACAGCGGCACGCGCATCTCGGTCGCGCTCATGCCACCGTGGTTGCCGACCATGAAGAAGGGCGCCTCGCCGGCCACCGGCGCCGCGAGGGCATGCCTGTCGCGCGCGATCAGCAGGTAGTCGCCGACCCGTCCCTCGAGGCGCGGATGCGCGGGGCCGCCACCGAAGGCACCCATCGCGAGCAGGCTCTCGCCGGCGATGCAGATGCACGCGTCGCCGAGATGCTCGTCGACGAGATCGAGGAAACGCGCCTCGTGGCGCGGGCGCACGAAGCAGCTCGCGTGGCCCGCATCGCCGCAGGGCAGCGTCGCCAGACAGGCGTAGAGGCCCGGTACCGCCGACAGGTCGACGCGCTGCTCGGGCGGCGTGTCGTGGATGCCGTGGTCGGCCGTGACCAGCAGCGTGACGTCCCGACGCGCGAGCGCGTCGCGCAGGCGGGCGAGGGCGTCGTCGATCTCGGCGAGGTGCCCGAGCGTGCGCGGATCCCGCGTGCCGTGCTCGTGGCACAGCGCGTCGTGCACCGGCCAGTAGACGTAGGCGAGACCGCGCGGGGAGTCGCGGCAGAAGGCCAACACCTCGTGCCGCAGGCCGTCCAGGGTCTCGAAGGCGCGCACGCGGTCCCAGTGCGTGCCGGTCCGCGAGAAGCGGCTGTGTGGAATCACGCCGTAGGAGAGTTGCGCGCGCGTCTCGGGGATCGTGTCGAGGTGTGACGGCAGCGCCAGGTAGGCGGCGAGATCGAAATCGTCGGGCGCCACGGCGCTGCCGGTGCGCGTGCGCGACATCAGCACCGTGCTGACCAGCCCCAGGTCCGGCAGATTCAGGTGCCAGCCGAGGATCGCGTGTTCGGCGGGCGAGGCGCCGGTCAGGAAGGTAGTGACCGCCGACGCGGTGGTCGCCGGGAACACGGTGCTGAGCGGCGCGTGTTCGTGGGCGCCGAGAAACGGCGAGTCGGGCCGGCCGGCGAGGTAGTCCGCGAGCTGCTCGAGGCCAAGGCCGTCGACGCACAGGCAGACGAGGTGGCGTGCCGCGGCGAGTCGCGCGGTCGGCGCGGTAGCGAGCGGGGCGTGCGGCGTGCTCCCGCCGCGCGCCAGGATCACCGAGGCCATCAGGTTGACGATGGTCCCGTCCGGGTAATCGGGAAAGTAGAGGCCCGCAAGCGGCCCGTCAGTCAGCTTTGGCATCGCCCATGGCGCGTCACGACCGGCGCCCAGCATAGCAGCCGGTCATGCGCGTGACTTGCCCGCTGCCCGTCAGCCATACAGAATCAAGTCTCAGCCGCGGCGTCCGTTATCACGACGGGAACCGCGCTGCGACCGCCACGGAAAAGGACGCCCTTGCGCAGCATCCGCACCTTCATCATCGCCGCCGCGCTGCTGGTCTCGCTGGCGCTGTTCGCCGGCGCCTACCTGGTGGTGTCCGGGCTCTACGAGCGCACCGTGCGCAACGACGCGCGCGAGTCGGCCCAGCTGCTGGCGCGCCAGACCTTCAACGCCATGTACCAGGTGATGCGCCTGGGCTGGAGCCGGGAGCAGCTCGAGGGCTTCCTGGCCGCCACGCGCGAGAGCTACGCCGGCACCCCGATCACCGTGGACATCCATCGCGGGCCCAGGGTCGACGCCCTGTTCGGACCGATCGAGCAGGCCCCGGCGGACGCCGAGCTGGAGGCGGCCCTCGCCGGCGACGGTGCGACCCGCATCCACGAGGACGCGTCCAGCCTGCGCCAATCCGCGACCTATGCAACCGTATGCCTCTATAGCGGTGTGGCGTTGCTTTGGCTGGCTGCAGTGCTGACGGGGATCACCGGTTGGGACTATTTCAACAAGGC
>CBDTVS010000327.1:0-2856 GCA_965364245.1 uncultured Gammaproteobacteria bacterium
ATCGACGTGCTGCTCAAGCAGCGCCACGACGAATTGCCCAAGCTGGTCGAGACCTGCAAGCAGTACATGGGTTACGAGCAGGAGACGCTCGAGCGGGTGATGAAGGCCCGCGCGGCGGTCTCCTCCGCGCGCGAGGCCGGTAACGTCGGCGCGCTGGGCGCGGCGGAGTCGCAGCTGCGACTCGGTCTCGGCAACCTGTTCGCGGTCGCCGAGGCGTATCCGGAACTCAAGGCCAACGAGTCGTTCCAGCACCTGCAGGCGCGCATCAGCGGGCTCGAGAACGCGATCGCCGACCGTCGCGAGTTCTACAACGAGTCGGTCAACGTGAATAACATCCGCATCGAGCAGTTCCCCGACGTGATCATCGCCCGGATGCTCAACTTCAAGGCCTTCGAGTTGCTCGAGTTCAGCGAGGAGGAGAAGGCCGACGTGGACATGAAGACGCTGTTCTCCTGAGGTCGGCATGCGCGAGAGCATCCTGTCGGCCAGTGGTGGCGAGTTCTGGTTCTGGATCGTGCTGCTGGTCGCGCTCGGCCTCGCATCGCTCTACGGCCTGTTCCGCTTCTTCACCCGCGCACGTCTGATCGAGGACACGCCGACCTCGAAGATCCGCTCCGCCGCACAGGGCTACCTCGAGCTCAACGGTCTCGCCGAGCCGCTCGACGGCACGCCGATCGTCGCGCCGCTGTCGAAACTGCAGTGCGTCTGGTACCGCTACAAGGTCGAGGAGCACCACCACGAGGGTCACAGCTTCGGCACCAAACGCAATCGGGACCGCTGGCGCACCGTCGAGCGCGGCACCAGTGACGGGCTGTTCCGCCTGCGCGACGAGACCGGCGAGTGCGTCGTCGATCCCGACGGGGCCGAGGTGACGCCGTCGGTGCACCAGGTCTGGTACGGCGACACGCACTACCCGGATGGCGCGCCCTACGCCAACAAGGAGGGCGGCTGGACGGCACGCCTCGGCGTCGGCTTCAGCATCGGCCTCGGCCGCTTCCGCTACACCGAGGAGCGCATCATGCCGGCCACCGATCTCTACGCCATCGGCCAGTTCCGTACGCTCGGTACCGGCGGTGGCGGTGACCGCGATGCCGTCGTCGGCGCCGTGCTGCGCGACTGGAAGCGCGACCAGGCCGAGCTGCTAAAACGCTTCGATAAGGACGGCGACGGCCGGATCGACCTGCAGGAGTGGGATGCCGCGCGGCGCGCCGCCGAGGCGAAGGTCGACGAGCAACTCCGCGAGCGCCAGCAGTCCGCACCGATCAATGTGCTCGCCGACCCGGGTCTATCGCGCCGGCCGTTCATCCTGTCGGTCGAGTCGCAGCGCGACATGGCGCTGCGGCTGCGCCTCTTCGCCGGCGCCTGCCTGGCCGCGTTCCTCGGCTGCGGCGGGGGCGCGGTGTGGGCGCTGGGCGTGCGGCTCGGGGGCTGAGACCCGGTGCGCATCGCCACCTGGAACGTCAACTCGGTCCGGGCGCGACTCGACCACCTGCGCGACTGGCTCGCCGCCGAGCAGCCCGACCTGGTCTGCCTGCAGGAGACCAAGGTGGTCGATCCCGACTTCCCGCACGAACCGCTGGTCGAGGCCGGCTACCACGCCGTGGCCAGCGGCCAGAAGAGCTACAACGGCGTCGCGGTGCTGGCGCGCGCCGGCCTGGAGCTCGGCGAACCGGTGGTCGACCTGCCCGGGCTCGACGACCCCCAGCGCCGCTACCTCGCGGTCAGCGCCGAGGGCGTGCGCGTGGTCAACGTCTACGTTCCCAACGGCAGCGAGGTCGGCAGCGACAAGTACGCCTACAAGCTCGACTGGCTGGCGCACCTCGCGGAGCACCTGCGCGCCGAGATCGCGGCCCACCCGCGGCTGCTGCTGACCGGCGACTTCAACATCGCCCCGGCCGACCTCGACGTGCACGACCCCGACGCCTGGCGCGACAAGGTGCTGTGCAGCGCGCCGGAACGCGCGGCGTTCCGGGAACTCGAGGCGTGCGGCCTGGCCGACCTGTTCCGCGCGTTGCATCCCGCCGAACCCGGCTACAGCTGGTGGGACTACCGCATGAACGCCTTCCGCCGCGACCGTGGCCTGCGCATCGACCTGCTGCTGGTCACCTCCGGGTTGGCCGAACGCGCGCGGAGCTGCCGTGTCGACCGCACGCCGCGTGGCTGGGAGAAGCCCTCCGACCACGCGCCGGTGGTCGCGTCGTTCGATCTCGACGGCTGATCCATCGCG
The DNA here is from genome assembly GCA_965364245.1 of uncultured Gammaproteobacteria bacterium. Taxonomy (GTDB): domain Bacteria; phylum Pseudomonadota; class Gammaproteobacteria; order QNFN01; family QNFN01; genus QNFN01. Next base: position 2,228 of record CBDTVS010000327.1, read on the forward strand.
GCCTGGGGGCTGCGCCTGCATCCACAGCCCGCTCTAGGAGCGCCGCCCACGGCGCGATTCGATCGATGCCGGATCGCGACCTCGGGGGTCGCTCCTACAGGTCAGGCATTTCGGTGGCAACTTCAGCAGCGCGGCAGCTCGACGTCGGCGAACAGCGCGGCCCGCGCCTCGGCGCTCGGCGCGGCGAGCGCGGCATCGACCGTGGCCCGGTCGAGGTGCGGCGCGAAGCGGGCGATGAAGTCGTAGACGTAGCCGCGCAGGAAGCTGTTGCGGCGCAGCCCGATGCGCGTCATCGAGTCGTGGAACAGGTGGCTGGCATCGAGTGCGCAGAGGTCGTCGTCCTGCTTCGGGTCGTAGGCCATGCTGGCGAGGATGCCGACGCCGAGGCCGAGGCGGACGTAGGTCTTGATCACGTCGGCGTCGGTCGCGGTGAAGGCGACGCGGGGCGTCAGTCCCTCGCGGTTGAACGCCTCGTCGAGCCGCGAGCGGCCGGTGAAGCCGAACACGTAGGTCAGCAGCGGATAGTCGGCGATGGCCTTGAGCGTCAGCGGGCGCACCTCGCGCAGCGGGTGGTCGCACGGCACGACGATGCTGCGGTTCCACAGGTAGCACGGCAGCATCACCAGGTC
>CBDTVS010000328.1:0-2847 GCA_965364245.1 uncultured Gammaproteobacteria bacterium
GGCATCCGATGGATTGGCCAAGGATGGGCTGCGAGTGTTAGGTCTGGGATTTGAAACAGCCCCCTCCAACCTGAATGGCAACGCCGAAGAGATCGTTGAAAAATCTCTGGTGTTCGTCGGGCTTTTTGGGATGATGGATCCTCCTCGTCCGGAAGCCTTTGAATCCGTTCAGATCAACCATGAGGCTGGCATCCGCACCATCATGATCACTGGCGACCACCCATTAACCGCAGAGCGAATCGCTCGCGATCTGGGAATCGCCAAAGACGGTCCCACGATCACAGGCAAGCAGCTGACTGAAATGAGCGACGAGGAATTGCAGCAAGTGGTGATGAAAGCAAATGTGTATGCCCGCGTCTCTCCGGAACACAAACTTCGAATTGTATCCGCCCTGCAGAATCAGGGTGAGGTCGTGCCGGCGGGGATCATCCGTTTCCCTGGCGATGCGCTCAGCCGGAGCAGCGTCGTCATCGACGGAGAGACTGTCGAGTACACCGCGCGCGCGTCCGGCATGAGCCGCTGGATCGTGCCGCTCGGCGACGACCTGTCACGCATGCAGGCGTGGTTCATGGAGTGGCTGCCGGGCAAGCCGTTCTCGCGCGACAACATTGCCTCGACCACCGTCGACAGTGTCTGCAGCGGCCCGTTTCCCGCCGTCTTCAACCGCGTGCCCGCCACCATCGAGCAGGTGGTACCGGGCTACCTCGGCCGCCGCCAGAAGAACCCGCGCTACAGCAGCATGCGCCGCTACGCCGGGCGCTGACCAGGTAAGCGGGCGCTCACTCAGCGCGTAACGCCTGGACCGGTTCGAGCCCGGCCGCGCGTCGTGCCGGCACCACACCGGCGAGCAGGCCGATCGCCACCGCCAACCCCTCGGCCAGCGCCAGGTAGAACAGCGACACAGCGACCGGCAGCGCCGGCACGGCCCAGGCCAGCAGCAGCGCGCCGCCCAGTCCGAGCACCAGGCCCAGCATGCCGCCCAGCGCGGCCAGCGCCACCGCTTCACCGAGGAACAGCCCGAGCACCTGCCAGTGACCGGCGCCCAGTGCGCGCAGCAACCCCACCTCGGCGGTGCGCTCGGTGACCGCGATGGTCATGATGGTCAGCACGCCGACGCCACCGACCAGCAGCGAGATGCCGCCCAGCGCGCCGACCGCGAAGGTCAGCACGCCGAGCACCGAGTCGAGCACCTCGAGCATCTGCTGCTGGGTGATGACGGTGAAGTCTTCCTGGCCGTGGCGCGCGATCAGCCGCGCCTTGACCGCCGCGACCAGCGCGTCGACGTCGCTGCCCGGGGCGTAGAGCAGGTCGATCTCGTGCACGCCACCGAGGTCGAACAGGCGCATCGCCCGCTCGGTCGGCAGGTAGACGGTGTCGTCCATGTCGAAGCCGAGCAGCTGGCCCTTGGCGGCCATCACCCCGACCACCCGGTAGCGTTCGCCGCCGATACGGATCGCCTCACCGAGCGCCGGGCGCGCGCCGAACAGCTCGTGGCGCAGCTTGGCACCGAGCACCGCCTGGGCGCGTGCCGCGCCGATCTCCCCGGCCTCGAAGAAGCGCCCCTCGGCCACCTCCAGGCGCCACAGCTCGGGCGCCGCGGCGCCGACCCCCAGCACCATCCCCTGGCGCCGGCGTCCGTGCCACTCGACGTCGGCGTTGCCCTGCACCACCGCGGCCACCTCGAGCACGCGCGGCAGGTGGGCGAGCGCCTCGGCATCCTCGAGCGACAGCGGGCGGGTGGTGTGCACCACGGCGGCCGACATGCCGAAGGTGCTGGTGCGCCCCGGCGTCACGCCGAGCAGATTGGTGCCGAACTGGGTGAACTCGCCGAGCACGAAACCGCGCACCCCCTGGCCGATCGAGGTCAGCAGCACCACCGCGGCGATGCCGACGCCGATGCCGAGCATGGTCAGCAGGCTGCGCGCCGGGTGGGCCAGCACCCCGCGCCACGCCATCTGTGCCTGGTCGGCGAGGCGCATCGCTACCTCCGTGCCAGCGCGGTCACAGGGTCGAGACGCGCCGCGTGGCGTGCCGGCAACGCGCCGAACAGCAGGCCCATGCCGAGCGCCAGCAACAGCGCGGCCGGCGGAGCCCAGGTCGGGGCGCTGAAATCGAGGCTCGGGTAGAGCACCCCGAGCAGCGCCGCGCCGGCCGTGCCCACAGCCAGGCCGAGCAACGCACCGCCGAGTGCGAGCAGTCCCGCCTCGGCCAGGAACAGCGCCAGGACCTGGCGCGGACCGGCGCCGAGCGCCATCAACAGGCCGATCTCGGCGGTGCGCTGCGACACCGCGACCAGCATCACGTTCATGATCAGAATCCCCGCGACCGCGAGGCTGATCGCGCCGATGCCGCCGACCGCCAGGGTCAGCGTGCCGAGGATCCGGTCGAAGGTCGCCAGCATCGCGTCCTGGGTGATCACGGTGACATCGTCCTCACCGTCATGGCGCGCGCGCACCGTGGCGAGGATCGCCTCGCGCGTGCGCTCCAGCGCGCCGCGCTCGCGCGCCTGCACCAGCACGCGGAACAGCGCCGGAGTGTCGAACAGCGCCTTCGCGGTGGCCACCGGCACCAGCACCACCTCGTCGAGCTGCACGTCGAGCGAGCGGCCGGTCGAACCGAGCACGCCGATCACCCGGCAGCGCCGGTCCCCGAGACGCAGCGTCTCGCCGAGCGCCGGCGCGCCGCCGAACAGCTCGGCCTCGATGGTCTCGCCGAGCACGCAGACCGGGCGGCCGCGGCGCGGATCACCGCCCGGCAGGAAACGGCCGGCGGCGATCTCGACCCTGCGGATCGGCGCGAAGTCGGCGGTGGTGCCGACCACCGTGCTCTCGCGCTCGATTGCGGAGC